>CAZRUU010000115.1:1315-5060 GCA_964603235.1 uncultured Syntrophaceae bacterium
CATTACGGTAACAGACGGTCAGGAATTTACCGACAGCTTTTCGGTGCTGGTGCCCATGATGCTGGATCCGGATCACTATACCCTGCTTGAAGGAGAGCAGATTGAAATTGACATTTTAGGGGCTTCCGACGGGACTGATTTTACTTTTGCCGCGTATGACCTGAGCGATAGCGAAATCGTTTTCGGCGAGGGAACCGGCTGGGGCCAGATGACCCTTGACGGAAATGTATTAACCTATATTGCCGATGATATTGAGACAACAGACGAAATCGCGTTCACCCTGGAGGTTACCGCTGACGATACCGATCTTGCGGACCTGGGTCTGGATTTGATTGAATCCGGCATCTACAGGGTAATTCCCTTTGGTGTCTATAACGGCAGAATCGTTGAAACAGTGGATTTCGTGATTACGCCGGTAGAGGATGCCCGTGTCGAAGTAGTGGCTCCAAGGCCTGAGCCTGTCGTGGTTACCGTAAGTAGTAAATTGCCGCTGTTTGTTGATCCCTATTCACAATACACTGCTGCAGACGGCATCTTTGAATTTGATCTGCCGGATACCGGCGCAATTTATCAGTTTATCGTCAGCAAAGATGATTATGTCAGCAAAGTTTTCACCTCTGCCGATCTGGAGGAAAACACCGATGTTTCCATCAGTTTGGTTGCTGATGGTATGAACATCAGCGGAATGGTAACATTGGAAACACTGCCCGTCGAGTCATCTGTCTGGCTTATCAACAGTGATGGAGACATTATAGGTTTCTATGAAACAGAAGCAGACGGCTTGTTTGAATTTGATTTTGCCGAAGATTCCGACGAGGAATATACCCTCACTGCGGACCGCGAGATTGTGGGTGGAGAACTCTACGGTGAAGCCACTGCTTCTATTGGCGACGATAGTGTAACTATCGATCTTGCAATAACGATAACCGCGAATGACGGCGTTGAATATGAACCGAATGAATATATTTTCGGTTCAGACTTCTTGTGCCAGATTACGGCAGAAGACGGTTCCGGACCGGTGACAGACTTTCCCAACGGCCTGATCGTGACCATGGACTTTGACCTTGACAAGGTGACACCGGGTGAATTCAAAGCCGGAGTTGCTGTGATTTACCATGCCGCTGACAAGGCTGAACTGCTGGCCGGGAATGGTACAATCGTACAAGTCGAAGACATTATTGCCGTCGATTATATCGGTGACGGTCAGACCGGGTATGTTACTTTCCGGGTCTACTCGCTGTCGATTTTCGGAATTGGCAGCCCCAGCCCCAGCCCCAGCAGTGGCAGTGTCAGCGTCGGTAGTGACGACGGCGGTGGCTGCTTCATTGCCACGGCGGCATATGGCTCTCTTTTCGAACCCCACGTGGAGATTCTCAGACAGTTCAGGGATGTCTACCTGCTGCCGACCGGGTTGGGTAGCGCCTTTGTGGACGCGTACTACATGTACTCGCCTCCGATAGCGGATTTCATCGCGGTACATGACACACTTTGTGCCGTGGTCCGCGTCGGCCTGGTGCCGGCAGTCGGGATGAGCTACGTTGCGCTCCATACGACGCCTGCACAGAAGGTACTGCTCATAGTCCTGATGCTCGGTCTTTTGGCAGGGGGCTTTGTGGCAATCCGGCGGTTCAAGATGACACGAACCGCATAACAGTTCTTTTCATGAGTAATCACAAAGGGGAAGGTTACAGCAATGTCTCCTCCCCCTTTGTGTGTTTTTTGTCGATTGCTCCTTTGCACTTCATGTCGGTCAAAAAGGAACGAATACGCGGGGAAATCAGCAAGGAATTCCGTATGAATATGTAGGGTTCTGCACGTAGTTTAAGCTACAATGTAAAAAAGTAAAATATGAGTCAATCCTGGACTCAATACCACCTTGAATTTGATTTGTTCTTTATATTTCACTGAGGAGCTTAGCCATGTCGGAGCGGAAGCACTGTTTCTTCTCAATACGTGTCTTCATCACCATCACCCTTGTTTGCGCGTTCTTGTCCTTTGATCTGATCGCCCGAACTCCGCCAGCGGGCGCTGATGATGCCAGGCTATCGGTGAATCTTCAAGACAATCTTATTTCCATCCACGCAAATCAGGTAAATTTCAAAGAAGTCCTACAAAAACTCAAAAACAAGACCGGTGTACAAGTCGTCATCTTTGAGGGAGTGCCCGACCACGAGGTCTCTCTGGATATTCAAGCCCTCCCTCTCTACGTCCTCGAAAGGATACTTCAGAAAATGAATAAAAAGGGGGCTGTCCCCATTTAAATATGTCTGGTTGATGGAAGGTTTGCGACAAACGGGAGCATCGGCGAAGTGATATGGGATGTGCCAGGTTTGTGTAAAGTGGTCGCAGGGGAAAAACGGAAGAGACGACAAACTGTAGCAAATGTCTTTTAAAAGAAATAGATAAGGTGTCCCCGGATTTCAAACTTTGTGCCACTGATTCAGGTATAAGGTAAATGGGGTGATTAAATATAAGCAAAAATAAACGTTAATATGGGGAAATAATAATGAAAATTACATTTTTTGTAGAAAACTTAATTAAAATCAACCCTTTTTCTTCTGCGAGACAAACAATTCATACTGATACTTTTTTAAGATTACTTGCTTTTAATAAAAAAATGGCATTTGGTGGACTTGTGTTGTCTATCCTTTTGATTAATGGAAATGTATTTGCTGTAGACTCTGAAAACAATAATAACTTAGTAGAAATAAAGCTACCATCAACACAGACAGAACGTGCTTCACAAAAGAACGAACCCTTCCCTGAAGAACCTCTCCCAAAAAAAACCGTTGAGAACAAAATTCAGTTGCAAGACCAGGTTGCTAATATTCCATCTAAAGATTTATTACCAAAACTCAGGGAGTTTTTTTTAAATTCAAAAAAGACAACTATGGATACCACCACAATTGTTCAACGCTTGTCCCAAGAGTTTCCCGTTTTTAAAAAAGACATACTTGCGGCTGCGATTGATCCAAATGAGCAAACCCTTTTTAGGGTTCAGATGTTAGAAGTACTTAATGAACATATAGATGATAAGGATACGAGGAAAGCCCTATTGGATGTTTTTAAGGAAGGAAACCCATCGTCAAAGCCTACTGCCTATGCAGCGAAATATCTTTCTGAGCAAGGTGTTGATATTGGGGATGAAATTATAAAAAACTTCAAAAGTGCTGATGTTTCAGTAAGGCCTATCTATCTGAGAGCTATGGGAAGTTTAAAGAGGAACGATGCAATAAATATTATCCGTGATGAATTGAGTGATTCTGATGATTTTAACTCAAGATTGGCAGCTACAGAGGCACTTGGATTGCTTTCTGATATTGATTCTCATAATTCTGCCCTATTAATGGATATCGCACAAAATAAAGGTCAGTTGCAAGATGGAAAGAGGCCGCCGAAAACATTAGAAATAGAAGCACAAAGGGCTGTATCTTCTTTAAGCCTAATTGGCGATAATAATATTGAAAACTTATTAAAACTAGCTGCTAATAATGAACTGGCTACAAACATAAGAATAGCTGCAGTTGAATCGCTTCAAAAACAAATCACAAATAAAGAAATCGATATTGCAGGGCAACTTCAACTAATTGAACAAGAATTTTCTTTGAGTTCCGCTTCCCAGACTGACAAAATTCGTTTTAAGCAAATGGTTTATATTGTGACTGGTGCTGGAAATGATAGGTGAGATTGAGATATATAGATAATAGTTTTTATCCCGTCATGTAATTCTATATTTGGAGTTTTG
>CAZRUU010000116.1:0-5020 GCA_964603235.1 uncultured Syntrophaceae bacterium
TCCATATCCTTTTGTCCTTTCCGCTTATGTATTGCAACGTTTTAAAAGAATGACCAACCGTAGCTAGGCTATGAGTCTATGGAGTTACTACGAGAAAAAGATGAATATGTCAAATTCATTATAGTTATAATTCGTGGTTGCTTATAGATATTGTTTATGGTACCTGGCCTGCATGGATAGAGGTCTGAAAAATGTTACCATCCAGCAGATGGAATCTCTGGTCAATCTTGTTGAAGAAAGAAGTTTCAGCAGGGCAGCCAAAAAGATGTGCCTCACACAGCCTTCTCTTACAAAACACATAAAAAATCTGGAGGAAGAGACAGGCGCGAGGGTGGTAGAGAGAAAGAATACCGGGGCTACGCTCACACCGGAAGGAAAAATTCTCTATGAGTGCGCAAAGCGGATGTTCAGACAGATTGATGAAGCGGGAGAAAAGATATTAAGAATAAGAGAAAGCGAATCGGGAACTATATATATAGCCGCAAGTTCCATCCCAGCCACATATATTCTTCCCCGTGTTTTGAAGACATTTAAGGACAATTATAGTGGCATTCAGTGTCACGTTAAAGCGAGTGACAGCGATTCGGCATTTGGAATGATACTCGATAATGAGGCTGAGATGGGATTTGTGGGAAGGGAGATTGCTCACAGGCAATTGAATACGATACCACTCTGGAAGGACAGACTCGTCCTGATAATCCCGGCGTCTCACAGGTGGCACGGTAGAGAGAAAGTATCCCCTGATGAAGTCTCAAAAGAACCTTTCGTGTCAAGAGAACGGGGTTCCGCCACACGCAAGGTGCTGGAAGAATACCTCCGAGAGAATACGAATCTGGATCTTTCCGGATTCAATATTGCTTGTGAGCTGGGAAGCTCGGAAGCGATTAAAGAAGCTGTTCTGGATGGCCTGGGGGTATCAATAATCTCCATCCACGCGGTAAAACGTGAGATGGAAAGCGGCCTGCTGCTCGAAATACCGATAAAGGATTGCTCCATTGAAAGAAATTTTTATATGATATATAAGACCAGCTTCGGCTTGATGAAACACCACGGGATATTTCTTGATTTTATAAAAGATTACAAATTGGACGCGCACTATGAAAAATAGAATCCTCTACTACAGCACAAACAGAAATCTAGATAACATAAAGGGCATCGTCCCTTTCAGAAAAAAGGTGACTTTCGGAGAAGCGCTTCTCCAAGGTCAGGCGCCGGACGAAGGTCTTTATATGCCAGACAGCATCCCTCATATACATTATGAAGATATCGTTTCGCTTAAAGACAAACCTTATATTGAAGCGGCAATGCTGGTCACCGGGGCATTCCTTGGCAGTGAAATAGATACCGGAGTTTTACGAAGAATCATAGAAGATTCGTACCCGTTTGCCGTTCCTCTGCAGAAAGTAATAAACCGCAAATATATTATGCGTCTCGACTTGGGACCTACGGCATCTTTCAAGGATTTTGCCGCAAGGATGATGGCGCGGTTAATGAGTCATTTTCGTGATAAAGAAAAGATATTGAATGTGCTGGTTGCTACTTCGGGGGATACGGGCAGCGCCGTCGGAGAGGCATTCAAAGGTGTCGAAGGGATTGATGTAAATATCCTTTACCCGAAAGATGAAGTAAGCGGGAGACAGAAAAAGCAACTCGACACAATCGGTGATAATGTTCGCGCCATTTCCATTGATGGAAAGTTCGATGATTGCCAGGATCTTGTCAAGCAGGCTTTTTCCGATCCTTCACTTGATTATCTATCCTTCACCTCGGCAAATTCCATAAACTTCGGAAGAATACTCCCGCAGATGGTCTACTATTTCTACGCCTATGCACAGCTCTGCCGGAAAGGGGAAAGTATCGTTGTGTCGGTTCCCTCGGGAAACTTTGGAAACGCCTTGGGGTGCGAGTACGCAAGGCGCACGGGTTTGCCGGTAAAAAAATTGATCATGCCCACAAATGAAAATTACGAGTTCCCGCGATTCTTGAAAGAGGGAATATACGAAAAGTTATCTCCATCGCTGGCATGTATCTCAAACGCCATGAATGTGGGTCATCCCAGCAATCTCGCCCGCTTTTTCGAATTATACAACGGAACAGTGGACAGGACGGGAACGGTCCACAAGTATCCCGATATTGACACGATGAGAAAAAATATCTTCTCTGTAAGCATATCCGATGAAGAAACAAAGAGATGCATTAAAAGAATATATGAAAGATACGGCATTGTCCTGGAACCTCACGGGGCCGCGGGATGGCAGGGGCTTGAAATATATCTTGAGCAATATGGTGATTTCCCGCTCTGCGTGTCGCTGGAAACGGCGCATCCCGCAAAATTTCCGGACGAGATTGTGGAACTTCTAGGGATCACACCCGGGGTGCCGGACAGCATGAAAGGGCTTGACGAGATAAAAGGCGAGTCAGCAAAATTGCCTTCAGATTACAAGATATTCAGAGAATACCTTCGGGACAATCTAAGATCCGGAGTAAAGAAGCGGCTTTGATTTTGTATCTATGTTTAACGATTTCACAAAAAATCAAATCCGGACTTTTTACGAGTACATCGTGTTTTGCTGAGCATATTTAAGGGAGGTTGTCTATATTTGGAAGACACAAATTACACATCCATAGAATCCAGGCGTTTTTACAGAACACTTACCGAAACAATGAGGGATGTGATCACGGTGTGGAACATGGACCTTAAACTTATCTATGTGAGCCCGTCCGTTGAAAATGTCCTTGGTTATAGTAGAAAAGAATTTAAGGAGCTTTCAGACAATCAGGGGAAACCCAGCTTCAGGCGTATAATAGCGCCCGGGTCCATGAATACTTTCCTTGAGGCAATCAACAAGAGGATAAAAGAGTATGAGAAATGGGATGTGTCTGAACGGCAACATCTCGTGGAATTGGAACTGATCAGAAAAGACGGCTCCACCATATGGGCAGAAACCAAAAACAGTTTCATGAGGAACAGCGATGGACAACGTACCGGCTTCGTTTCCATTACCAGAGACATCAGTGAGCGCAAAAACACCCAGGAGATATTATTGGAAAGCGAAGAAAGATATCGGAGCATACTTGACAGTATCGAGGAGGGATATTTTGAGGTTGACCTTGCCGGAAATTTCACATTTTTCAATGACGCAATGCACAGGATGTCGGGCTACCCGCTGGAAGAATTGAAAGGGATGAACAACAAAAAATATACAACCCCGGAAACAGCAAAGCAACTCTATAAAACCTTCAACAAGATGTATATCACAGGAAAACCAGCAAAGGTTTTAGATTACGAGGTCATACGAAAAGACGGAAGCACGAAAATCTATAACCTGTCCGCCTCTCTGATACTGGATTCATCAGGCAAACCCGCAGGATTCCGGGGGCTCGCCCGTGATATTACAGAGCACAAAGAGAGAGCTCAGGAACTGAAAGAAAGCTACGTAAAATTAGAGAATATGTTTGAAGAAACAATCAGGACATTGGCATTCACAGTCGAAGTGAGAGATCCCTACACTGCCGGTCATCAACGACGTGTGGCAGAACTTTCCTTCGCTATTTCCGAGAAGATGGGACTTTCACCGGAAGAGGTGAGAGGGGTAAAAATGGCGGCACTTATACATGATGTCGGCAAGATCCAGATTCCCGCTGAAATCCTGAGCAAGCCGGGCCGGCTTACTTCAAATGAAATGGATCTGATCAGGACTCATCCTACGGTAGGCAGTAATATATTGAGAAAAATAGAATTCCCCCAGCCGATATCGGAGATCGTACTCCAGCACCACGAAAGGATAAACGGTTCAGGATATCCCCAGGGTATCACCGGGAAAGAAATGCATATCGAGGCAAAGATTATCGCAGTGGCCGACGTAATTGAAGCAATGGTGTCCCATCGCCCTTATAGGCCGGCCATGGCAATGAGCAAAGCTATCGAGGAAATCTCACATAATAAGGGGACCCTCTACGATGCCAAAGTGGTGGAAGCCGTCCTGTCACTTCTTACCGAGGATGGGTTTGTATTCACTAAGTAAAATTTATTTTGTAATAACATACCTTTGTTCACTTTTCGGAACATACCATCTGATAAAGTTATATCCGATACCGATGGGAGCGGGTTTTATTCCGTGGAAGCGGTTGCTGATGATGGGGAGCGCGTCCGGAACATACAGGAAGGTGTAGGGCTGTTCCTCCGCGAGTATCTCCTGAATTCTGTCGTAGCATCTTTTTCTTTCCATTCTGCTGAAGGTACTTCTTCCTTTCTCCAGCATTTCATCCACCTCTTTATTTTTGAAGGATATAAAATTCAGTTCTCCGGGATTTGTCTTGCTTGAATGCCATACATCATAAAGATCGGGGTCAAGGGTAATAGTCCAGCCCAGAATTGTTGCGTCAAATCTTTTTTTATTAATAAATTCATTGATGAACGCGGCCCATTCAATAACCCTGATCTTTACCCTTATTCCTATGTCAGCAAGTCTCCTCTGGATAATCTCAGCGCACTTCGCCCTGACTTCATTTCCCTGGTTTGTTATGATCTCAAAGACAAAAGGCCCGCCATCACGATCCAGCATACCGTCTCCATCCGAGTCTTTCCATCCCGCCTCTGCCAAAAGCTCTTTGGCCTTTCCCGGATCGTAAGGATAGCGTTTGACATCGGAATTATACGGCCATGTTTCAGGTTTGAAGGGTCCTGTGGTTTCATGCCCCAGACCGAGAAGAACGCCTTCAACTATTTCTCTTTTATCGATGGCATAACTGATAGCCTGCCTGACTCGCCTGTCACGGAAAAGAGGGTTTTCCAGATTATAGCCGAGGTAGGTGTAGGAGAATGACAGATAGCGATACTTATTGAAATTCTCGCGAAACAGGTTGTTTTCCGTCTGCCGAGTGTACTGTAGCGGCGTCAAACCCATCCTGTCTATTCCCTTCGCGCGAAGCTCCAGAAACATGGTGGCCATATCCGGGATAATTCGCATAATGTACCCATCAATATAAGGTCTCCCTTCAAAATAGTCCGGATTGGAGA
>CAZRUU010000117.1:0-5016 GCA_964603235.1 uncultured Syntrophaceae bacterium
AAGTATGTTCTGCCTCACTACTTTGCCTCTTCCCTCCGTGGTAGTTACAACCTTTCCGCATTTAGGCATATTCTTTTTTGCCTTCACATAAGTTTCATGCTCAAACGCAAGACAGCACATGAGTCTGCCACAAAGGCCGGATATTTTCTCCGGATTAAGCAGCATATTCTGTTCCTTGGCCATCTTTATCGATACAAGCGCAAAGTTGTTGAGAAAGCTGGAGCAGCATAATTCCCTGCCACACATGCCTACACCGCCATATATACGAGCCTCGCTTCTGGCCCATATCTGTTTCAGTTCAATCCTTGTTTTGTACTTCTGCACGAGATCTTTTACCAGATCCCTGAAATCGACCCTGCTTTCCGCGGTGAAGCAAAATACTAGTTTGCTTTTATCAAATAGAGCTTCGACATCAACCAGCTTCATGGGAAGCTTTCTCGCTTTGATCTTCTCCATGCAGAATTCTAACGCATCTTCCTCGGTTTTCAGATTTTTCTCATGAACCGCCATGTCCTCATCTGTGGCTCTGCGCACAACTTTCTGAAGGTTATGGGGCAATTTGTTATGAGGGAGGACATAAGCACCTGTTGCAACGACTCCCATTGCCGGGCCTGACTCAGTATCGACAATAGCCCGATCGCCTTCCTTTAAAGCAACATCGGTGGCATCAAACGAATACACCTTTCCCCTGTCTTTAAATCTGATGCCTGCAATGCTCAGAGAACTATGGTTATTTTCCATCATCTTAAACCGGGCTGAAGACCTTTAGCCGGAATGCCATGGATTCCAGCATCAATTGTCTGTTGCCATTTCGCTCTATGGCGTCATGTGTGTTACTTATGGTTTTTATGTTCTCCAGGATATCAGCACCTGCCATTCTTTCTGAAAGTTTTTTTGTGGCGTCGGCAACATTTCGGTGAATCAGCTTGTTGACGTCGTGCGTTTCCCGGTACACCAGCATATCCCTGTACCATCCCCTTAATATGTCAAGCCTCTGCAGGGTGGAATCCCTGTCCTTCCCAAAGCTATCGGCAAGAAAAAACAGTGCCATGGGAACAGTGAGAGCAGTTGAAAGTATCTTGATCATATCATCCTTAAAGTCAAGAGATGATTTTTTTCTTATTTCCAGCGCCCTGCCGATACTGCCTCCAGCGGACGAAGCAATATCCCGTGCCGGTTCTTCATCCATTGACAGCCTGTCTGTAAGAAAAGAGCTTATCACCTCCGGCTGCACAGGACTAAATCTTATCTTCTGGCACCGTGATATGATTGTTTGAGGAAGCTTATGGATACGAGATGTAGTCAATATAAGAACATTGGAAGGTTTCGGCTCTTCAAGAGTCTTTAGAAGGGCATTAGCCGACGCGTCGTTCATTCTGTCCGCATCCACTATTATAAAAATCCTCTTTCCGCCCTCAAATGGCTTGAACTTTATTTGATCCTGCAGAGCTCTGATCGCATCGATTTTTATAAAGATACCTTCGGGTTCTATAAAAACAATATCGGGATGATTGCCATGCTCTATCTTCAAACATGAAGGGCACCTGCCACAGGAATCATCTTCTTTCTCTCCGCAATTCAGGGCTTTTGCAAGAATTTTTGCCGTAGTCCTTTTCCCGATACCCTTTATGCCATGAAAAAGGAAAGCATGTGGGACACGACCTCTCTTCATGGTACTCTGCAGTACGCTTATCTGTTTGCCCTGACCATAAATATCACTGAACGGCATAACCCTGTCTTTCGATTAACCCCTCCAGCTGAATACGCACTTCCCGGTGTACAGTATCAACGTCTCTGGAAGCATCTATAATTCTGAATCTATCCGGATTCTCTTCAGCCAGCTCGAGGTATCCGTTTCTGATTGTTTCGTGAAATCTCAGGTGCTCTTTCTCGAAACGATCCTCAAGTGGAACTTTTCCCATCATGCGCGCTCGGTCTATTACCCTGTCGAGCCCCTTATCGGCGGAAATATCAAAAAGAAGCGTCATATCGGGAACCAGAGACCGGGACGCAAAATCGCATATTGCCCATATGGGTTTTATGTTTTGTTTTCTACCGTAACCCTGATATGCGACAGTAGCATCGGAAAAACGATCACACAAAACCACTTCTCCTTTTTCCAGAGAGGGCTCTATAACCTCTTCAACATGTTGAGCCCTGTCCGCCGCAAAGAGCAACAACTCGGTCCTGCAGGACAGAGCAAGAGAGGTCTTGTCGAGCAGGATTTTTCTCAGTTCAGCTCCTACAGGAGTGCATCCAGGCTCACCGGTTAATACAGAAGGCACACCTTTTTTCTTCAGATAACCCCCTGCCAGGCTGATCTGGGTCGTTTTTCCGGAACCTTCGATTCCCTCAAATGTAATAAATAAACCCATTTCATACGGCCTCACAAAAAAAAGGGGGGGGGAAGAAAAAGTCAGCGCCGGTTACTGTTTATCGCTTACTTCGCCAGGATTTATAGCCTCTACCGGACATATATCGGCACATGCGCCACAATCGGTGCAGAGTTCAGCGTCAATTACGTATTTATCTTCTCCCTCACTTATCGCTCCCACAGGACACTCATCTTCACAGCTTCCACACCCGATACACTCATCAGTAATTACATAAGCCATTCTATTTTACCCTCCAAAAAATATTTATCCCGATTCATCGGGATTTAACTGCCACAACTTCAACGACCCCGGAGATTTTCTCCTTAAGGTATTTTTCGATACCCATCTTTAAAGTTAACTGAGCCATTGGACAACTGCCGCAGGCACCCTCCAGCCTTACCTTTACAATGCCAGCATTTACATTCACAAGCTCGACATCTCCACCATCTGCCTGCAAAGAGGGCCTGACATCATTCAACATTGCGCGCACTTTTTTTCCATGTCATTTCTTCTGAAGTTTATGTCCCCTGTTTTTTCTAGTGAGGCATATGAGAGATCATCTCCTCTGCAACGTCTTCTGCAAGATCAGCCAGATCCGGCTTGAACCACTTGTAGCTCTTTATATCGTGGTGTTTTGCCCTCCACATAATCTTTCCCGTCTGCGCCTCTATCAGATCCATACTGAAGCCAGCCTTGGCGAGTTTATCATCTCCCTGTGTTGTGTAATTCCAGAAATCCACATCTACAACAAGAAAGGCATCGACATTGCATGTTTTTCCTATATATCTACTCATATCAGGGTCGGAAAAGTTTACCTTTTTCAACTTTGCAAGATAGTCGTCCACGGTATGTTTCAAGTTATCATTGTTCTCCATCAGCTTCGTAATATTTCCCGGTGAAATAACGTCGGAGAAACACCCTCGTTCAGAAACGGCATTCGCAATGAGATTGTCGGCCATTTTCCCCACCTCTGTATAGGCGTCTGTATCAACCGGGAAAACGCATATCTTTTCAGGATGAAAATCCCCAATCCCTGGAGCAACACGAGAGAAGCGCAACCCTCCACAGGATGAAATCAGCGCAAAAAGCAAAGCGAGAAGAAGCGTCCTTCTTAACAATTTTATACACATTGAAGATTTCTCTTTCAAGGTTTCCCCTATATTTTCGTTACAACAAACCACAAAAAAGCACTCAATCCGGCAATCACATAGTTCATTCCCAGCAACCCCTCAAGGGTCATCCTAGAAAACCAAATTTTCCTATCACAAAGTTCCAGACAAATCCATATATAAAACATCGACACCAGCAATATTAAACTCAATACGGGGGTGCATCCCACATGCATTGCAGCAACAAGCATAATGCCTGCAAAAATTGATATGCCCTTCAGCAGTGTCCGGACATTTGCTTTTCCCATTACAACGGGTATTGTTTCCCGACCGATCAAGCGGTCACTCTGAACATCAATCGTATCTGAAAGCACGGATTTCGAGAAAACAAGAACAAACACAAACAGAAACGCCACCACCATGCCGCAGGTTATCTCCAGGTTAACGCTCATCTGAGGAACAACGGTGGTCACGACAGCCCATGCCATAGCGGTAAAAATGTTTTTGGAAGCGGGCACATCCTCCAGTCTTCTTCCCCCCAGACTAACAGTATAGAGCACGCCGGAGAGCGAAACAAGTCCGACCAGAATAAAAGGGACCGGACCTGCCACAAAGGAAAGTACAGATGCAAGGATAATTGAGACCATTGCAACGGCCATGTAGATACCTCTGTATTTTATATAGGATTCTTCTCTGAAACTTCCCTTTATCCTTCCAAAACTTCTGCTCTGCAGCCTGTTTATAGTATGTATCGCATATACACATAAAGAGGCAATCAGGATATTTGACAATTCCACGCTGAGTCCTTGAAGTAACATACTGACGAAGGATAGGCATCCGGCACCAATGGCGGAAGAAATATCTGTTTTGACGAAAAATATCCAGAGATTGTAAAGACTGCTCAGCTTCCCAAACACCGCTCTTTTTTGATTGTGGGTAAGGTAGTCTATCACACCTTCAGTTATCCAGTTGGGCGTGGATGCCCCCGCAGAGACACCTATTTTTTTACATTCACTGAGATCCATGCCGTCGAGTTCCTCGGCCGTCTCGATATGACACGTTCGGGTCCCGCAGTCTTGAGATATCGTGGCAAGTCTCTGTGTATTCGCGCTGTTCCTCCCGCCTACAATGATGATCCCATCCATTTGAGAGGCCAGCTCTTTGATCTCGGCTTGTCTCATTTCGGTTGAATCACATATGGTATCAAAGACCATGGCTCCAGGGAATTTGAGTGTAATTTCTTTGGCTATTTCTTTATATCCCGCAGAATCCTGTGTGGTCTGGGCAACAACACACATCTTGTCATGTCGCGGAAGATGGTCAACATCCTTTTTGTCATTAATAACTATCCCACTACCGGATGAATAACCCAGGAGGCTGGCAACTTCAGGATGCTCTTTATCGCCGACGATGATAATCGAATAACCGAGTGCCGCATGTTTTTTGATTATCGCCTGAACGCTTGCAACCTTGGGACAGGTGGCGTCCACAATTTTTACATTTTTTTCCCTGATTCTTTTCTTTTCCAGGGG
>CAZRUU010000118.1:0-4996 GCA_964603235.1 uncultured Syntrophaceae bacterium
GGTATACATCCATGTGATAGAGGGGAATCCTTCCGGGATATTCATTGATCAGGGTGAATGTGGGACTTGTAACGTAATACCCTTCGGAGATCCCGAGCCCCTTCGCGATCCCCTGCGTCAGACATGTCTTACCCGCACCCAGTTCGCCTGTAAGGGCAATAACGACCCCGCCTGTTAAGGTTTTCCCTATAATTCGCCCGATATCCAGCGTATCCTCGGGTCTTTTAGAAATCAGATCAAAGCTTGTCATGTAACTATCAATGGAGCAAAATTTATTTAGTTTATTATCGCGTGCGATTTACACCACATATCAATATAAATCAATGCAAAGATGGAATGGAGGGAACTCCCATCATTCCGTATGAATTTGTTTATGGACCAGACAGGTGAAACCGGCTGAAAGGTTATGATAACCGGTTCGAGAACTCCGCTCTAACACCACATGTGGCACTGTAATATTTCGGGAGTAACTCCTTTTCCCCCTCGGCGTTACTTATGGATGTTACCTGATTACCTCAAGTCTATTTGTTATCATTGCAGGAGGGGCTGCAGTCTGTGTTATGTGGTTTATTAACTGCTGCCAATCAGGCACTTGCTGATATTATCCCATTGATTGTTTTTTACCCAAGAGTACTTCTCAAAAAAAAGTTTGTCACTGAGATAGTATTTTCCTTTCTTATCTCGTTTGAGAAACTTGTGAAACTGCCCCGGTCCACCATTATACATTGCGTACATAAGTCTGGCAATCGTATCATCGTCTAACGGTTTTTCGAGTTTCATTTTTTCCATTTTTCTCAATGCGTATCTGCGAAAATAAAGGTCAATAATCTCGCAGCCAGCCCTGGCGTTGTAGTTGATGTCCCATCGCAGATGGTTAGCGTCGTACATGCCCCGCCATACGCGCTCGTTTATCTGCATCAGACCGACGGACGTGCTGTTATACGACCTCAGATACGTCACCTTCCCTTTTCTGACCTTGAACTGCCGGAAACAGCTCTCCTGCCATGTAGCCGAAAGAACGATCTGCCGATAAAGATCGTGGTATTTCTCCGCAATCTTACCATTTCTTAGAACATCGGAAGAGGCATCTTGTAACAGGGTTTTTATCCTTTCAAGATATGGGGTAAGGTTTTCCTTCGGAACAATCCACTGCTTCATGGCATCAAGTTGGTTTGCCGGATCATTTTTTCCCGCCGCCCAGGCTGTTGTACAATAAATCGGCATAACAGCATGCAACAGATGATGAATACCATTTTTACCATAGCTTGTTTCTTCGGTATCAATTTCCAATTCATCCACATCAAACGCCGGCCCTGAAGCATCAGGGGGCACCCCAAGACCCAGGACTTCTCTCAGTTCCAGTTCGGTGCCGGGGTTGTAAGCGAGAACCTCTGACTCTCGAGCGCCCAGCAGGCGTGCCAGACGGATAAGCCCGTTACGACTGATTTCAATTCCTAACGTGGGGCCGATTTCATCCAATGTGGATAACGCATCGGAAGCGGTGAAAAAGGCAAGGTACCCTAAAGTAGCTTTACATGGCACATCACTCAGGTGATGTCTGAAAACGGGGGACAGTTGCGCCCATGAACTTATGAATTGCTCCCTGACGAAATCCCGCTTCACTGTTCCATCCAATGGTTCCGCAACGAAAGAGTAGCGGGCTTCCAGCAGCGTATCCATGAGGATCTGACGATCATCATCTGATAATGGTTCTTTTGAGAGCGAGGTTATCATATGTACAAGAAACGGGTCCCACGCCTCCCATATCCCGATGAATTTCTGTAAATCTTCTTCAGAAAGCATCTCCTGTTCGATGTCTTCATCCTTCTCATACAGTTCTTCAATGTCGGCGAGAATAGCAACTCGCACGGCATCCGGGGTTGTCACTATTTTCCCGGGCCTGAAACTATTTATCATCTTTTTCGCGCGGAGATCTAAATCCGGGGGAAACAGAGAAGACAGGAATGACTGCACCTCCGATACGGGCGGGGCAAGGTTGATGGTGATATTGTTCAAATAATCGTAAACTAAAGGCCTGGCAAACGTCCAGACAATACCCGCAACGTGAGCCGTTTCGTGATTTTTATCATATAAAACAGAATCAACAGTATCAAATGACAGAACCCATTCGTTGCTATCGATCCGCGGTTCCATAAATAATGCAAGATACCCTTCCCACTCAATCGGCATAATGCATGTGTTTCCAATGTTCGTACCGATATGGATCTGAAGTTTTGTTTCGAACCGGACGCGTGCATTTTCCTCAGTAAAAATCGGCTCCGAGATCGTAATCTTCCTGCACCCGTTGTTTTCATCAAGCACAACAGAGGTCTGATCCGGATCAGTGAAGGCGCAATTAATAAACAGCGATCTGAGAAGTGGGTAGTTGATCGACAGGGGTAATGAGATAGTTTTAGAAGAAGCATATCCGGGCAACAAGAGAATCAACACCAGCAACAGGGCACTAACTCGAAAGAAATTCTTCCATTGCAGTTTCATTTCAATAATTCCCATCAATCATTCCCTATATCAGGAATTGAGCCTGCACTCCAGGAGTGGCCCGTCAGAGCGGGTGTTTTATTCATCGATTACGTAATTCCCATTGTCTTCAGGTATCAAAGGCCCTTCGGTATGGAATGTTGTTTCATTGTGCTATTTCTTGCTATACCAGGATCGGTGAGGGTACAGGACGATACAATTGATGGGATTCCGAATACAGAAATACTACTGCGACAAGGATTGAAATCCGGGAGTTTTGCCGCATTCAAGAACAACAAAAGCGATTGCGTATCTGTCCGTATGGGAAATACTAATATGGCTAACTGTTATACCGGCCCCGTCAACCATTGTCCTCGCCTTTCCATAAAACTTCAGTTCCGGTTTCCCCCCCGGTCTGTTTAGGACTTCCACATCCCTGAACCCGACTTTATCGAGCATCCCCCGGCCCATACATTTTAAAAACGCCTCTTTCGCCGCAAAGCGTGCCGCGAAATGCTGGGCGGGAAATGCCCTTTTACTACAATACCTTATTTCCCCCTCAGAATATACCCTTTCTGTAAACCTTTTAGTCCATCTATCTATGATTCTTTCGATTCTCGATATCTCAACCAGGTCTGTTCCTACCGCGTAGATCATCCCTTTATCTCATCGGCAATTCTGGATACTTTCTTCATAAATTCCACATCGTGAACCCTTACGATATCCGCCCCGTTCATTATGGAGGCAGCAACGCTCGCCGCCGAGCCTTCAAGGCGATCTTCGGCACGTTCTTCACCCGTGATCTCCCCTATAAACCTCTTGCGCGACGTGCCCACCATAATCGGCCTTCCCAGTGTTTTCAATTCCTTAAGATGTCTCAGGATGGCGACATTATCTGCCGTGGATTTACCGAAGCCTATGCCTGGGTCGATGATTATATTCTCCACGTTTACACCGGATGACCGGGCATTTTCCATGCTTTCCTCCAGGAATCCGGTAATCTCCCCCATAAGCACCCGGTACGAAAGATCGCCATCCTGCATGGTCTCAGGCACCCCTCTCATATGCATCAGAACAACTGGAACATGGCAGCCGGCAATTACTTCCGGCATCTTCGCGTCAAATCTCATCGCGCTTACATCATTAACCATCTCCGCCCCGGATTCTATCGCACGGCGCGCCACATCAGCCTTTGTTGTATCTATGGATATCGGGATGGAAAGCAATCCCTCAAGTTTTTTTATCAGTGGTATAACCCTGTCCAATTCGTCTCCTGCAGACACAGGTTCCGAGCCGGGTCTTGAAGATTCTCCGCCTACATCAATGATATCGGCCCCATTTTCCTCCATTTTCAACGCATATTCCACGGCCTCTTCAACGCCACCGAACATGCCGCCATCTGAAAAGGAATCGGGAGTCATGTTCAATATCCCCATAACAAGGGTCCGTCCGCCGACAATGATTTCTCTCTTCGGTGTCCTGAGCACAAAGGTGTCTCTTGTGATATTGTCAAGAATCTTTCTGATATCTTCGGATATATCTCTCAGGGTAAAAGGCTGCGGCGCTATTTTGTCCGCAAGTCTTCGTACCTGTTTCAGGGTACCGATTATTACTGCATCCGTTCTGTCTATGCTACAGGATACAGACCCCCTTGCCACAGCGACATCTCCACCTATGGACAACATCTCCTGTTTTAATATATTTGCTATCTTGCACTCAATTTCCTCAACCAGCAGATTGACATTTTCCATCTTGGGAAGCATGGCATCGATTCCAGGCAGGTCCACTCCAACCTTTTTCAGTTCATTCTCCGCCTGAGCAGAAGATGTTATATGCAGATACCTCACCTAAGCCTCTTTATCCACTTTTTCTGTTTTGACCTTCCTACCCCTTTTTTTCTCTTTTTTACCTATGATCTCATCAAGCTCTTCGGCGTTCAGTACCTCCTTTTCAAGAAGTTCCTTCGCAAGCCTGTGGAGCGTGTCGATATTCTCCGAGAGGAGTTTTTTGGCCCGTTCATAGTTTTCCATAACGATCCTCGATATCTCCTTGTCGATCCTTTCCGCGGTATCTTCACTGTAATTCTTGTGCGTGGCAATCTCTCTGCCCAGGAATACCTGCTCCTCCGCCTTCCCGAAGGTCAGCGGCCCCATCTCCTCACTCATTCCCCAGTTGCACACCATCTTCCGGGCAATCTCCGTGGCGCGTTCTATATCGTTCCCCGCCCCCGTGGTAAAGTCCTTCATGATCAGTTCCTCGGCCGCCCTCCCCCCGAGGAGAATCGTAATGTTGTTGATCAGATAAGAGCTGGGATAGGCATGCTTCTCATCCACCGGAAGCTGTTGTGTCAGGCCGAGCGCTCTCCCTCTCGGGATGATGGTAACCTTGTGTATCGGGTCGGTCCCCGGGATCAGCCTGGCCACCAGGGCATGGCCGCCTTCATGGTACGCGGTATTCTTCTTCTCCTCATCGCTTATGACCATGCTCCTTCTTTCCACACCCATGAGTACCTTGTCCT
>CAZRUU010000119.1:0-4970 GCA_964603235.1 uncultured Syntrophaceae bacterium
TCGAGCAGCCGGTGGTAGGGTGTCCAGTTCGATTCATTCCCCGGAACGTTCATGAATTCGCTGAACGCGTTTGTTTTTGCGTCGAGATCATCGATAAAGTTTACGATAAGAGCCTCTATCGTCTTGGGTCGTTTCGGAGATCCATATTCCAGGGTTCCATGGTGACTGAGAAGTATGTGCCGAAGCTCAAGCGCGAGCTGTTTCGGAAACTCTGCGATCTCGGCTATTTTCGCGTCCACAAGTTCCACTGCGATGACGATATGTCCTATAAGTCGTCCTTCATCAGTATAGTTCATAGAGCCTTTGAACGAGAGTTCGTGAATCTTTCCGATGTCATGCAGTATTCCACCCGTTATAATAAGATCCCTGTTCGCCTGCCGATAATGATCTGCCACCAGATCGAGAAGCTGCGTTACGGACAGCGTGTGTTCAAGAAGCCCGCCTATATAAGCGTGGTGAAAACCCTTTGCCGCCGGCACCTTTTGAAAGGAATTGGCTATCTCTTCATCTCCGAATATCAGCTCCAGCAAAGCCTTCAGATGCGGGTTGCCTACCGTACTTATAATGCCTATGAGAGTCTCAAACATTTCAGAAATATCCGATGCGGTTGAAGGCAGATAATCAGAGGGGTTGATTGCCGGGTCTTCGGCGACGGTGATCTTTGAGATGGAGAGCTGCACCACATTTCTGAAGCTTACCGCCTGGGACTGTATCCGGATTATATTCCCCGTCTGGAATATGCTGTTCATCTCAGCCGCCCTGTCCCATACCCTCCCGTCTACTTCGCCTGTCATGTCTCTGAGTTTCAGATTCAGATATGGGTTTCCCTTCTGGGATATGGCCATATTCTTTTCCGTGACGAGGAATATATCGCTGACTCTGTCCCCCGCGCGTATATCTTTTACATAGGTGTTTTTTTTGTTCAAAATGTTACCCGCCTTTCATTCGAATATATCTTAAAAGACCCACCTCTTACATGGCCTATGAGTGTTATGCCCGCATCCCTTAAGAGGCTTACGGCTTCGGATGTTGGGACTGAATGGGAAATGATGATAGGGACGCCCATTGTCCAGACCTTTTCCGCGATTTCCGAGGAAACCCTTCCCGTCTTGACTATAATCTTGTCGGAACAGTCGATGTCGCCAAGCAGGGCGTATCCACCCAGCATGTCGACAGTGTTATGCCTTCCTATATCGTCCCTTGAAACAATTATACCCTCTGTATCTGCAAGGGCTGAGCAATGCGTACCATGTGTTATCCTGTGAAGCTTTGATGAGGATAACAGGACTTCCATGAAATCCACTACCCTTTTTGCGGGTATGGAAATATCTGAAGTGATGCTGTCTTTGGGCTTTCCGGTTCCTCTTACCCTTGCGCCGCTGGACATAACGAATATCTCCGGAGAGCCCGGCTTCGAAATGACCCCATTTTTCGTAATGACATCAACCCTCGATTTTTCGACGGATGTCGTTATTTTTTCTATATCTGCCTGAGCTCTTATAGCACCGGCAGACCGGAGAAATCCGGCAGCAAGTTCCTCAAGGTGGATTCCCGTACAGGCAATGGTTGCGACCTTCCGGTTGTTCAGGAATATTTCTACAGGCTCTTCCCTTATAATAGATTCGGAAATCCGGAAAGTCTTTTCACCACTGTAAAAACTTATATCAATCTTTTCCGTGGGTGTTTTCAATTCTTTCTTTCTCTAAGTATCCGGTGATTTTCCACCCGGATGGTCAGCTTCGTTTTATCAAAAAATTCCATTAGTGGAATTATGAACTTGCGCGACAGACCCGTCATTTCCTTGAAACTGGCTGGCGATGCCTCGCCGTCTCTAGTAAGGAGTTCTATGTAATCTTTTTTCAACCTGTCGATGGACTCTTTGTAAAAGTACAGATCTTCATTTACCCTGACAAGGGCTTTCGTATTGGTCATGACAGTCAGGATATCGGTTACGGCCTCCCGTTCCTTAGAAAACTTTTCCATTATTTCTTTTGTTGGGGGAGGTGTAAGGCCGGAATCCCGGTAAATACCGGCGATCTCTTCCCTGAGCCGCACTTCTTCATCTTTCAGGTTTACTTTATGTCCTTCAATCCTGACATTCTCCTTCTCCGCAGCTATCTTTCCGGCCTCTTCCAGATTTCTGACAGCTTTGTTGAACAGCCTGGGATCGATATAGCTCCCGAGAGTCGTTCTCAGCTCCTCTCTGGAAAGTCCCTCCTTCAAAGGATGTTTTTTATGGTATGCCTCTATTTCAGACATTACCCTGTCCTGAAGATCCCCGTATGCTCTGGAGGATACAATCCTGCGTTCATCCCGGTCCAGCAACAGAGCATCTTTTTTTGACAGCATATTTTCAAGAACTTTTTCCTGCTCATCGGGTAAAAGTCCTGTTCTTATCGAAAGGCTTCGGCTGGGGATACCGTCGAGGCCGGCTCTTTCCAGTATTATTTCTGTCTTGTCCGCACCCGTTCCCTTGTGGAGTCTTTCCTCTTCGTCCGGTATTGTGTGCTTCCTGCGTTTCTTAGCAAGGGGATCTATTATTTCACCACCCCCTACAGTGGTGATTGGAGAATAGCTTCTGATAACAAACATGTCTCCCGACATAGCCACCACGGGAGTTTTGGGGATTACCTGCGCGTATGTTTCTTCTCCGGGCTCGATTGCCTCCCTGTCCGAAAGTATGATTCTTGAAATCGTCTCACTGGTCCCGGTATGAAATCTGACAAGAGCCCTGTTCTTCAGTTTTTTCCCGGCTCCGGGAAGATATTTTATATGAATATCCAGACGGCTTGAGGTCTTAAATGTCGAGACGCTGGTGAGGACATATCCTCTCTCTATAGTTGTTCTGCCGGTTCCCTGAAGATTGATGGCGGTCCTCTGTCCGATCTCTGCCACCTGGGATGCTTCGTTGTGAATCTGGATGCCCCTTATTTTTGCTTTTGCCCCGGAGGGCATGATTTCCACCGTATCGCCGACCCTTATTTTCCCGGATGCCAGCGTTCCGGTCACCACGGTGCCAAAACCCTTCATGGTAAATACCCTGTCTATCGGTAGCCTGAAGAGCCCGGAATCTGTTCGCTCATCCAAGGTGGAAATGATTTCGCCAAGCGCCGCAAGAAAATCCGGGAGCCCGGTGCCTGTGATTGATGACAACGGAATTATCGGTGAGCTTTCCAGAAAGGTTCCCTTCAGAAAATCTCTGATGTCTTCCTGAACAAGGGCCAGCCAGTCCTCATCCACCATGTCTGTTTTCGTGAGGGCTACAAGTCCCCTGCTTATGCCGAGAAGCTCACATATCTCCATATGTTCCCGCGTCTGCGGCATTACGCCTTCGTCAGCCGCAATCACCATGACAACCAGATCTATCCCCCCGGCGCCGGCGACCATATTCTTCACGAATTTTTCATGACCCGGGACATCAACTATCCCGATCTTCTGTCCATTCGCGAGGGTAAGCGGGGCAAACCCAAGCTCGATGGTAATCCCGCGTTCTTTTTCCTCTTTGAGCCTGTCGGTGTCTATGTCGGTGAGCGCTTTTACCAGTGCTGTTTTCCCATGATCAACATGTCCGGCTGTGCCTAAAATAATATGTTTCATGCTCCTCGTCCGATGATCCTCTCTTTTGTCCTCTGGCAATAGCAAAAACTTGCGATTTACACAAGTGGATTGTCTGCCGGGTTTTGTAATATCATTGTGAGTATGCTATAGAGCTTCGTCTATTATGATAATATTAGGTCTTGACTACGGAGAAAAGAGAATAGGAGTGGCGATCTGTGATGAACTGGGAATGGTTGCCAGAGGTATTGCCACTATTGCCAGGAAATACTGGAAAAGGGATATTGAACAGATAGCGGGGCTTGTAAGGGAATATGATGTTGAGAAAATAGTCGTCGGGTATCCTGTAAAGCTGGACGGTACGGAGGGAATCCAGTGCGAGAAGGTAAACCGGTTCATTGATGTCCTTGAAGCGGGCGTTTCCGTGCCTGTTGCGAAGTGGAATGAAGCCCTTTCCACGAAAGAGGCTGAGGGTCTGCTCAGAGAGGCAGACATAAATCGGAAAAAGAGGAGAGGGGTGGTTGACAAGCTCGCGGCTGCTATTATTCTACAGGATTACCTGGATCATAATTCATGATTATGTTTATTGATGGTTTTTTCACCCAATCTCTGCGTTATGCTCAAAAAATAAGCCTCGAAATATCAACTAGATGCCTGTGGTTATTCTTTTAGCATGCCTTGATCTTGAACGAAAATCCTCATAAATCAACAGAATCACCTATGATCTTCAAAAAGAGATACACCCGAAACTTGAAACTCGAAACTCGAAAAAACCCGAGACCCTGGGGATAAAATGAGCACTGTACGATGGATTAAAATAATTGCGGTTATATGCGTAGCCGTTACGTCTTTATTATGTCTGATTTTCTGTAATTACGCGAACAGTCCGATAGATTTTAAATACAGGGAATTTACGGTAGAAATACCCCATGGCAGTACTTTCTCAGCGACTGCTGACATGCTGGAGAGAGCAGGACTGATTAGCCATAAAAGAGAGTTTTATCTCCTGGCACTTTTAATGGATGCTCCGGAGCATATCAAACCGGGCGAATATGATTTGTGTAGCTCCATGACTCCTGTGGCAGTGTTAAACAAACTGGTACAGGGAAAGGTTAAGGGGTATTTTATTTTTATACCTGAGGGCTTTACGCTCAGCCGGATAGCTACTCGCTTGGAAAATGCGGGTCTTGCCGACCGCGAAACGTTTATCAGCCTTGCGTCGAGCAGCAGCTTCTTGTCATCTTTGGGCATAGAGGAAGAAAGTGCTGAAGGCTATCTTTTCCCGGATACGTATAAATTTGACAAATCAATGGGAGAAGAGGGGATCATAAGATTTATGGTGAAGCAGTTCAGGAAGGGCATAACGCCTGAAATTCTGGAGAGGGCTGACAAGCTTCACCTTACGCTGGATGAAG
>CAZRUU010000120.1:0-4798 GCA_964603235.1 uncultured Syntrophaceae bacterium
CTAGCACAAAGTTTCCGAAATGAGTCTTCTTCATGAACTCCTGCTGAGCAATCGCTATGTCTTTAAATTCGAAGGTCTTCGCTACCAGCGGTTTGATTTCGCCTCTCTCAATATATTCGATCAGGCTTGGGAAAACCGGCTCATCCCACGCTGTGCAACCGATCAGGTTCAAATCCTTGAGATAGAAATCACGCATGTCCATGGTGACCATCGGCCCGGCGATTGCGCCGGACGAGGCGTAGCGGCCACCTTGAGCGATATTCTTTAACAACTGCCCGAATCCATCCCCCGCGACATTGTCTATGACTACATCGATGCTGGATTCGCCGAGTACGGCGCTCAGGTCGGTCCCGCGAGGAATAATCCTGTCAACTCCCAGGTTCGCAACCAAATCAATTTTGGAGAGCCCGACGATCGCTGTGACATGAGCGCCACGACGCTTCGCAAGCTGTACTACCGCTGATCCAACGCCACCCGACGCGCCGGTCACGAGTACATGATCGAAAGCGCTGACCTTGGTTCGGTGCACCATGTTTTCCGCAGTTCCGTACGCGCAGGGTATGGTCGCGAGTTCGATATCGCTCCAGTCGCAGTTGACTTCAAACACTTCGCTTGCTGGAACTCTGACGTATTGCGCGAAGGCGCCGTCAAAATCGGACGCCATCCAGATGTTGTTGAGCGAATCGAAGCCGTTCAGACGCATGCATGCGCGTACGAGCACCCGTTTGCCAACTTCTGGGCGGATAACATCATCGGCCAGTAAGATTACCTCGCCACAGCAGTCGGTGCCCTGGATTAATGGGAAAGGTGTCTTTTCATTCCAACCCCCGTCCTCAATATCGGAATCTTGTCCTGTTGTGGACAGCTGTTGGGTCCCGCTCTTTACAGATGATGAATACCAGCCGAGTCGTGTATTGACTTCGGTATTGTTCATCCCCGCCGCGAGAACTTTGAGCAGAACTTCTCCTGGACCCGGTACCGGAATCGGAACGTCGCGATAGTCGAGCCTGTCGTACCCGCCCGTGCCAGTGGTTACAACAGCCTTCATAACCGGCTGCTGCCACTCCAGATCAAAGCGTTCGGAGTTGATCTTTGTGAGGTAACTCAAATCAGGCATCTTTCCTCCACATAACGTTAAAGATTGTATCTGGAGTTTAGCCGCCTCACCTCCAGATATAGGGATTTAATCCAATTTCAGATGTTTATTAACGACAATGGTTACAAGTAAATCCGGCGATGGATGAGGCACTTTCAATCGATATTCGGCCACAGACCGGTCTATCACCGGCAATTTTGTCATTTGTTTTCAAGATGTTGCTCAAACAGTGCGCACTTCATCATTGTTTCAAAACCTGATAAAAAAATTCTTTCATTCGCACCTCCATTTTTATGGCGAAGCCCTTGAACCCTCAACAGTGTCTTCAGGGACGTATATCATATTATAAGTTGAATAGGGAAAACCGGTTACAACTTATAATATACGTCCCTGAACCTTCGCATACTTTTGCGTAAATTCCTATACATAACGACTAACTAACCGGTGGTGGCGCGATAGCGTTACCATCCGTGTTGAGTTTTTTGTTAGACGATTCGACAATTTTCTGTATGAGTTGTGCAACATTATCTTTGAACACTTCAAACGATTTTTTACTGATATCCCAAGATTCGTCTGAATGAGTAAACATTCCATTTTTCATGCTTAACCCATAATGAACTTTTCGCCTTGCTCCTTTTTCTTCGATTTCAACGATTTTGTCTTCGTGCTTCTCACCGGGAAACTTTTGATCAATATGTTCGAATGCTTCTCGCCCTTTGGAGTAATGCCTAAACCACTTATCGTTAAGAATTTCTAAATCCGCTTCTAGATGCAAGTAGACCGGATCAGAAATTATCTTGTTTAAATATCTGTATAAATTTCTCAGTGCTACGAAATAGAAGTGGATGTCTATTAGTTTAATCTCATATGGTAACAACGGATTATCTTCTGATTTAATAACTTGTCCACAGATTCGTTCCATCTGTATTTCCGCTGCGAGTAAAGATCGTTTTGCTAGTGAGAAGCAGTGCGATGTCGCAGGTTTTTCGGCTGAGAATAATATTTTTTGTGTGTCTGTATCCATAGTCATCTAATAAGTTATTCTAAAGTTTCCGGATATCTCCGAATGACTTTGGAGCTTCGGAACATCAGGGTATGATCATGAGGTCTTATTATTCCACTCATGGCCTGCCGGTCTCCCCTATCTCATTTTGAATACGATAGGATAACTGCTAATCTATTGCCAGGAATTCCGCAATTATTTATTTCTCACTTTCTGGATATCATGTCAAAATTAAGATTATAATGAGAATGGAGATCTCCACATGCTGGCAATCCCTCCTGCATTACAGTCTAAATTTAATGAGCAGCTTCGAATCAGGTCAATTTCAAGCAACCTTCATGGGTCTTATCAAAAGTGGCTTCGCTATTATCTGGATTTCTGCCGGAAGTATCGATTCCCTCCCAGGCAGGATAAGAGTCTGCCTCCGTTCATCCGGGAATTGCAGGAAAAGCAGCAACTAAAGACACAACGGGAGCAGGCCGCAGAGGCAATCAAGCTTTATTACGAAATCCTGAGAGAAACGGGAATACGCGGCAAGGCCCCTTCGCTTAAACCCTCAGGCTTCTTGATAAGCACCTCTTCGACACCTGCCTCCAGTCGTTCCGCCCCAACGTCAAAAATCCAAAACGCCTCAGGTCCCTCAAGCTTGCCGGGAAAGGCTTCTCCGTTACCGGCGACCATGATCGCTCCACGGTCTCTCCACGCAGGGCCTGGAACAGGGGTTTCCTGGAAAGCGGGATATGCCCAACTGGCGAATGAAATCCGTTTTCGGCATTATTCTCCAAAAACCCTCAGGACGTATCGGGGATGAGTGAAACAATTTCATACTATTACGCACAGCAAGGACACTGCCGAGCTCTCGACGGACGATGTGTTCGTGTGCAATGCATGAATCTTGATGCAGGCATATTAACGGTTCATGACGGCAAGGGACAAAAAGAGCGACAGTGCCGCTGCCGCAAACGATTCTTCCGGAGATCAGGGCGCATATCGAGTCATTGAAGGATCTTCATCAAAACGATCTGGATCGGGGATATGCGGGTGTATTTTTAGTGAACGCTTTGGAGCAAAAGTACAAGAATGCTGCCAGAGAGTTTATCTGACAATGGTTCTTCCCGGCCAAACAATTGACCTTTGAGAGAAACACCGGGGAATACCGACGATACCATCTGCATGAAACGCATGTACAAAGGGCGATAAAACGAGCGGTAGAAAAGGCAAGGCTTACCAAACGCTCGACAGCACACACTTTTCGCCATAGCTTTGCCAGTCATTTGCTCCAGGGGAATTATGATATTCGAACGATTCAGGAATTACTTGGGCATAGTGACGTAAGGACTACCATGATTTATACCCATACCGTAAAGAGCGTCACGATTAAGGAAGCGCAAAGTCCGCTCGATTTCTAAAAAAAGAACGACTCTCCCCCCTACCGAATCAGACTCGGCAGGCAGGTGATGATCTCAGGCACCCCCATAAGCAGGACGATACATAGGACATACGCAGGCAAGAAATAGAGGACCCCCCTGAAGCCCCCGCCGCCGTGCAGACGAGACCTCTCCAGACCTCTTAACTGCGGAAGATAACCTTCCCCGTATCCTTCAGGTTGTATCCCGGCAGGTTTTTGGAGAATCTGCTCAGCCGGATGGGGTCCAGATAGGAGACAAACTTTTTGATGGTAACCGTGGGCCACAGCTCTTCGGGAATGACAAGATCAAACCGCTCTTCTTTGAGGGGGATAAAGTCCAGACCGAGCAGGTGTGTCACATACTCTATACCAAGACCTATGTCCGCTTCGTCAAAGAAGACCTTCTGCGCTACTCCAATGTGAGTATCTTCCTCATCGGCAAATCCGGAGATATCGTTTCGATCGAGCCCTTTCCCCGTCATCAGATACTCGAGCAGGACACGCGTCCCCGAACCCTCATTTCTGTTGATAAAGCGCACTCCCTTTTCTACGATATCTTCAAGTGTCTTTATCCCGAGAGGATTCCCCTTCTTCACTATCAGCCCCTGCTCCCGGTGCCAGAGATTGACAACCACATATCTCCTTGGTGAAAGCATCCTTTCGAGGACGGGGAGATTATACTCACCTGTTTCCACATCCAGAATATGGGTGCAACAGGCTTGCCCCTTCACTCGCGCCAGGGACTGAATCCCTTTCAGACTTCCAACAGATGAATAAAATGCCTGGGATTCCGGGAAATTTTCCTGAGAATAAAAGGAGAGGAGTCTTGACATAAGGATATCGTCGCTCCCAACGATCAGTATATCCTTTTCTCTCTGAACATTTTCGTCTATCCAGCGCAGGACATGATGTTTGGGGAACAACCATTTCCCGGCGATCTTGACATGGGGGATACCGCTGTCTCGGACAAGTTGATATATCTTTTTCTCGTTGAGCCTCAAAAAATCCGACAGTTCTTTTGTGGTAAGGAGTTCTTCTTCCATAACAGTGGTTTTTATCATGTAACAGCAGAGTGGTCAATAACGAATGGACACGACTGACAGCACCGCAGGCATGGTCATGCCCCTTCATAACGGCACCCCCCTTTTACACGGGTGAGCGCCTTTGACGGCATTCCATGGCGCATCAAAATTACTCTTAGGGATATAAGATGATCTTTTATTACTTATAAGAACTATTTATATCTAATATTGACTTAAAAGAGATTATCGGTTATTGAACGGTCAAAAGT
>CAZRUU010000121.1:0-4771 GCA_964603235.1 uncultured Syntrophaceae bacterium
AGAAATACCATCATTATGGGCTCAAGCAGTGCAGTCATGGCATCAACCGCCGTGTCAACCTCGGAGTCGTAGAAGTCGGCGATCTTTTCCAGCATGGCATCAAGGGCACCTGTGTTTTCACCGACTGATATCATGGAGACAACCATGGAAGGGAATATCCCTGCTTCCGACAGGGGTTCCGCTATTGTCTTGCCCTCGCTTATACTTCTCCTGGTGTCCATCAGGGCATTCTCAACAACTTTGTTGCCAGCTGTTTTGCTTACAATTTCAAGTCCGTCAAGTATTGGAACGCCACTGCCCATCATGGTAGAAAGGGTCCTCGAAAATTTTGCCACGGCAACCTTTTTGAGCAACACGCCAAAGACAGGCAGGCTGAGTACCACGCGATCTATCCGGAGTCTCCCACCTTCAGTCTTGTAATATTTTCTAAAAACGAAGGCGACCAAGATCATAGAACCTATTATGTATAATATATTGTTCTGGACAAAACGGCTCATGTCTACGAGAAACTGTGTGGGACCTGGCAACGCCGATCCCATACTTGAAAACATATCATCAAAGACGGGAACCACCTTATAAAGGAGCAGAATAACAACCGCTATGGCAATCACGAGAACGCTGATCGGATAAGTCATAGCCCCTTTCACCTTTCTTTTTAGATTCATTGCCTTTTCCATGTACGCGGACAGACGATTGAGGATCACATCCAGAATACCACCCGCCTCGCCGGCAGCGACCAGATTTATGAAGAGATCATTGAATACATCCTGATGCTTTTTCAGGGCATCCGAGAGAGAGCTTCCACCTTCGATATCTTCTTTGATAGATTTGATAATCTTCGCAAAGGTTTTGTTTTGTTCCTCCGCACCCAACAGCTCCAGACATTGGATGATGGGTAGTCCGGCATTGATCATGGTGGCAAACTGACGCGAGAATACCACTATGTCCTTTTCCTTGACTTTTTGTTGCAGAAAGGGAATATTTTCAAGGAGATCCTTAGGCTTTTTCTTTATGCTCCCGGGCCTGATGCGCTGGCGACGCAACTGGATTCTTACGGCACTTTCATCGGGGGCCTCCATTTCACCCTTTTTGATTTCACCTTTTTTTGTCGTGCCCTTCCAAAGGTATACAGGCATCTTTACCCTCTCTTTTCCTGGACTGTCAGCGAATCCCAATTGCGAGTCATCTCATATAGAATAATGCCCCCGGATACGGATACATTCAAAGAATCGATGATAGCTGTCATAGGTATGGAGACCAGAAAATCGCATTTTTTCCTGACAAGTGGTCTTATTCCCTTTCCCTCGCTTCCCATTACAAGACCAATGTGGGTGCTGTAGTCATGAGAGTGCAAGTCCTTTCCGTGTTTGGCATCAGCGCCGTATATCCAGAAGCCTTCTTCTTTCAGATTATCAATTGTCCTTGATATATTTATCACCCTGACAACCGGAAGATGCATAGCCGCTCCCGCTGAAGCCTTGATTACAGAGGGTGTTATAGCTGCAGCGCGGTTTTCAGGGATAATAACGCCGGACGCGCCAAAGCAGAGGCCCGTTCTTATGAGTGAGCCAAGGTTTTGGGGATCTGTGATACCGTCAAGTATAAGGATTAAAGCGTTTTTTCGGGATTTACAATCACTCAGGATTTCATCCATGCCGGCGTACCGATATTCTCCACATATACAGATAACGCCCTGATGATTACTGGTACCGGCTTTGGTATCCAGGTACTCTCTGTTTCTGAAGACTACGGGTATCTTCTTCCGGGCTGTGATTTCCAATATCTCCCGGACACCGACCTGTTTTCCCCCTTTAAGCAGGATAACCTTTTCTATTTTTCCGACGGTCCTGAGGACTTCAACAACCGGATGAATCCCATAGATTATCTGCATGCTTTTTCCTCTGGCCAGGCCCGGGGAATCCTTAATGAACGAACCCCTTGGAAATCTCTTCCGTGATCCTGTCCGCAACAGCCACGGGATCATCAGCCAGCCTTATTGGCCTGCCCACCACGATGTAATCTGCACCCATTGTGATGGCTTCCCTCGGAGTCAACACCCTTTTCTGGTCATCGCCTGCCACTTTACTGCCCAGCCTTATACCCGGGGTTACGATAATAAAGTCTTTTCCGCATGCCTTCCGTATCGGGATTACATCCTGGGCGGATGCCACAACTCCGGAGACACCTGCTTTTCTGGCTGACACCGCAAGTTTCAGGGCAAGTTCTCTGGTGGAACATTTGAACCCCATCTCTTCAAGATTCGAATCATCCAGACTTGTAAGAACAGTTACCGCAAGTAGATCTGGTGGGACAATACTCATAGCTTTCGAAGTGTTATTGACAGAATCTACCGCCCGCTCCATCATCTCACGTCCCCCAAGTGCATGTATATTGAGCATGGAAACGCCCAGTTTTACCGCACCCTCAGAGGCCATCGCAACGGTGTTTGGAATGTCATGAAACTTCAGATCAAGGAAGATATTTCCGCCTTTCTCTATTATCCTCGAAACGACAGAAGGACCGAAACGGGTAAATGCTTCCTTTCCTATCTTAAACATTCCCACATGATCCTTCAAAAGATCGGCCCATCTTATGGCCTCATCTATATCTTCTCCGAGATCAAGAGCGAATATCAATTTGCCTCGGCTGTTTCTATTCGGTGCTTGCATCTTCGGTAACATCCGCACTGCTCTCTACAAACTCATTGATTTCAACATCTGCTGACCGGGCATTGAGAATCTCAGGGTGAGAGTATCGCACCTTTTCTTCCGCTATTTCCCTCAAAGCGGTGACTATTTCCCGATTGTTTTTCTTTTTGCTGAGGGGGTTCGATCCCCTGAGTATCTGCTTTGCCCTTTGAGTGGTAAGGTGTGTCAGGGCAAATCTGTTTTTTGCTTTTTTCAAAGAATCCTCTACGGTAACTCTTGCCATGTGTTATCTACCTCCGGTTATTGAATAAAAATCGTTTATCCTGGATTGCAGCCGGGACCTTCTGTTCTTCTCCGCTATATATATAGATCTCATTATATCGACAGAATCGTTTATTATATCATTAAATATTACATAATCATACCGTTCATTTTCTCTTACCTCTTCCATAACCCTGTCGAAACGCATCTTCATGACATCATCGGTCTCTGAACCGCGTTTCTTCAATCTCTCCTTTAGGGTTTCTACGGATGGAGGCATGATAAAAACAAACACACCTTGGGGATATATTGACTTTACATTGCCGGCCCCTTTGATATCTATATCCAGTATTACATCATGGCCTTTTCCAGTCCGGTCTTCTATCTCCTTTTTTAAAGTGCCATAAAAATGGCCATAGATTTCTTCCCACTCTACAAACTCGCCCTTCCCTGTCCTGTTCTTGAACTTCTCCACAGAGATAAAATGGTAATCCCTCCCGTCCTTTTCACCTTTCCGTGGAAGACGCGTAGTACAGGACACGGAAAAATACAGATCGGGAAATTCATCCAGAAGCCTTTTGCATATAGTGGTTTTTCCTGCACCTGAAGGGGCCGAGATTACAATAAGGAGTCCCTGTGCGTTCGCATGTTTCATAATGTTCAACTCCGATGGGTAACCGTTAACAGTTTTCAGTTATCAGTTCACGGTTGAAAATAGAGAATCGAAATCAATATCCAAAATGTTTCAAACTGTGAACCGTCAACCGTTAACTGTTACCTGAATCCGTTATCTTGTTTTTGACCCGCAACCCGAAACCTTCTATTCAATATTCTGAACCTGCTCTCTCAGCTTGGCAAGTTCCGTCTTTATTTCTATTACGTTGCCGGATATCGTAAGGTCATTGCTCTTGGACCCTATTGTATTTATTTCCCTGTGCATTTCCTGAAACAGGAAATCCATTTTTCTGCCTATGGCGGTATCACTGTTCAGCATATCACCAAACTGCTTTATGTGGCTTTTAAAACGTACAATTTCTTCGGTGATATCGCTCTTTTCAGCCATTATCGCGACCTCCTGGATCAACCTCGATTCATCACACTCCATGCCGTCTGTCAGTTCCCGGATTCTCTCCGAAAGTCTTTTCTGGTAATCATCAGCCACCTGTGGAATTCTCGATTCCAGCTCTTTCATGTAAGCGCTGACTATATCAAGGCGCGCAACGAAATCCTCGTAGAGAAGTCTGCCTTCAACTTCCTTCATATGTATCAGGGAATCGATTGAATCATCCAGCGCCTTACGGATTGTATCCCATGCTTCTTCAGGATTAATTTCTACTTCTGAATTATAGATGCTGCCCTTCAGATTAACAAGTGTGGCCAGTGTTATCTCATCACTGAGATTGAATTTCTCCTTCAGGTCTGTCATTAAGGAATAATAGCTACTGATGAGAGGAAGATTTGCCTCCAGATTATCTCCACCATTTGCACTCGAATCCGAGTTTATACTGATATTAATCTCAACTCTTCCCCTCGAAATCCGCTCTACCGCCCTTTTCTTGATATCTACCTCCATAGGCGCGAGAAAAACAGGGAGCCGTACACTGCTTTCCAGATTTCTGTGGTTGAGAGATTTGATTTCGACAACCAGTTTTTTCCCCGCAAGAGTGGATTCCGCTCTTCCATAGCCTGTCATGCTTCTTATCATATATTTTTCTCCTTGTTCAAAGTTGACGTTATCGTAAAAAGTCTGTCAGGTTGTCATTTCGACCGCCCCCCCTGTCATTTCGACCGAAGGGAGAAATCTTATCCTTTCAGCATATTACGTTTTAAGATTTCTCGTCGCGACGCTCCTCGAAATGACA
>CAZRUU010000122.1:0-4759 GCA_964603235.1 uncultured Syntrophaceae bacterium
CTCGCGCCTATATTCACCAGGGCGATTGTGTCATCGGCATCAAAATCATAGTTTTCCTCATAAGCCGTCTCCAGTGCGAAGGAATCAACGTCCATTATTGTTACCCTTCGCCCCGTTTTCTCTATTGCATAGACATAACTTTCAGTAGCACTCTTTTTCGCGGCAGCAATGATAACCTCCATCTGACTAGGATCCAGACCTTGCTCACTGCATATATGAAAATCAAAGTTGACATCTTTAATATCGTCGAAAGGCATATATTCCCCGGCTTCATCAATTATGAAATCACGCAGCTCCTCTTCTCCCATTCTCTGAAAACCTGCCTTCTTAATCATGACAACATGTCCGGGAAGTGCCGTGACGACAATTCTTGCCCCACAGCGAGATACCTTGAAAATTTCCTTTATTTTTCTGGCAAGGACATCATGATCCTTAATCAAGCCATCCTCTATGACACCCTTTTCCAGAAACACCTGAGCAAAGCTGTGCAGGATGCACCCTTCCGAGGTATATTCCAACTCAACAAGCTTGATAATGCTTGATCCTATATCGATTCCAGCGATTCTCCTGCTTCCCGGAAACAGATTTTTTACTGAAAACATCCGGTTTACCCGCTTTCTATCAGTCGATAAATTGATAAACTACATCGCCCTTCTTGACCATTCCAAGTTCTCTTCTCGCCACCGATTCGATGTAGCGCAGATCGGTTTTGAGCAACGTTATTTCCCTTTTCAATTTCTCATCCTCACTTATGATGCATTCATTGGTCTCTTCCAGGGCTGCCTGCTTTTCCTTCAATACGCGGTAATCCATAAAGCCCTTGTTTCCGAAGATTGTAAGAAGCACCATGACGATGAAAAATACAAACAGAAATCTGCCAATTTTCATACAGAGACCCTTTTCCTATGCAGGACAACAGTCCTTAACTAATCAGCAACAAGTATGCCACATGGCTTTTCGATCACCGCATGCTGTGTGCCACAAACAGTGCCGGAACCTTCAACCATTGTCAGGAATAGGACATCTATTCGTCATAAAATCACTAACTCGTTCATAACAAAGAGGATTACCCAATCCCCAGTGATAGCGGCATGCCTTGTTGCAACAAACGGCATGTCGACTATAACGATTCGGAATGACAAGATTTTTACTAATTGTACTCTGTTTCTATTTTTCTGTACAAGCTAAAAATGGTTATTTTCACCGTAAAAACAGTGTTTTCTTGTATAATTGAAGGTTCTGTTGTGTTGTCAGAAATCGTCGGAAGGGAGAAATTGCTGAGGTTCACCCAAAAGGAATTTTCCCTTTTCAATCCAATCTTTCAGGATGTTGGCGATTTCTCTTGCTTTATAATAGCTGGACATGGGCGCGGTAGGGATAATCCTGCCGTCGAGTTTTATCTTGCCGCTTCTTAGCTCTTTATAGCTTACTTCACCGATGCTCTTCGAAATTCCGCTTGGATAATCAACTCCATAGTCATAGACCTGCGCATATATATCTTCATCCTTGACAGCAGTATAACGCACTATCTCTTCATTAAGTATCGGTATGGGCACTCCTATTCCCACATAAAGGGATACACCATAACCGAGTATACTTGCCCCCACCAGCCAGTCCGGGCTCATATCCTTCAGGTTTCCTATGGTTGCCAGCGTTCCAGATCCCTCTTTCGGGACGCCGTTTTTGCCTCTCAGCACGTCAGGATTGTGCTGGGTACCGGGCCAGGCTACAAAACCCTGGGCACCACCGAGAAATATCTTTGTACCGATGCCGATGGTTTTAAAGTAAGGATCATTCAAAAGGGGGCTGAGCTGTCCCGATGTGGAGTAGGTTACGTTTGCCATATCGGGTCTTAACATACCCATGTAGGTATAGATTGTCCGGTCGGACATGTTAACTGCGCAATTATAATTCTGATAGGCGTTTCTGGGGTTAAAAAGGACAGCGTCCCTGAGATCATGTATCGTAATGTTTTTTTCGTGTTTCCGGGCGGGATAGCAATCGGTGCCATAGGATTCAAGGCGCAACTGGATAACCTTACCCGCTACAAGATCTTCTATTACATGCCCTCCGCCGTAATTAAACTCGCCGGGATGAATACTGTTTAGAGGATCCCCTTCAACTACCTCGGTGGCTCCGATATAGCAATCCACTGCGGCAATGCTGCCATAGGCGGAAACATCGTTGAGCCATACCTTTGAGGCTCTTATTTTGGGGGATGTGTGGCCGAAATTGAGAAATGCACCCGATGAGCACATGGGGCTGAAGGTTCCGGTAGTTACAACATCTATTTCTCTGGCCGCGGCGATATCTCCCTTTTTCTTCACAATATCTATTATCTCTTCCGCGGTGACAACTACGGCCCTGCCTTCTTTTATCTTATCGTTTATTTCCCTGTATGTTTTGTTTACTTTGTGTTTATTCATTTGATCATTATCCCTCATGTATAGCATTGGGAAATACACTAAAACAGAAAATAAGACAAATAAAAAACCCCTGCCATGGCAACAGGCAGGGGTTTTGGTGTCGAATCCACTAAATTTCTCAAAAATGGTGTGGACCGTTATTTTTACTCGACGATTTATCCTGTATGGCCGAATCCTCCATCACTTCGCTTTGTCGTTTTCAGGTTTTCGGTCATATTCCATGAAGCCCTGTATATCCTGTGGACAACCATCTGGGCAATACGATCTCCCCTTTTTACAACAAATGGCGCTACTCCATGATTGATTATCAATATCTTCACCTCTCCCCGATAGTCTTCGTCTATCGTTCCGGGGGAGTTCAGCACAGTAATCCCCGCCGCCACAGCCAAACCGCTTCTTGGTCTTATCTGGGCTTCATAACCAGGGGGCAGTGCGATGGCAATGCCCGTGGGTATTAGTTTCCTCTCGCCGGGGAGCAGGGTTTCTTCACTGTCCACTGCGGCAAATATATCCATCCCCGCCGAGCTTTCCGTCATATAGCGGGGAAGGGGTATATCCTCGCCATGTAGCCTTTTAACGGAAATTGCCACTTCGTTATTCAAGGGCATCCTTCCTGCTCAGTCTTATCTTTCCACTTCTGTCAATCTCGATAACCTTTACGCGAACCGTGTCGCCTTCATTAAGCACGTCGGTAACCTTTTCCACCCTTTTGTTGTCCAACTGGGAGATGTGCACAAGTCCATCCGTGCCGGGCAGTATCTCTACAAAGGCTCCGAAATCGAGGACCTTTTTCACCGTGCCTTCGTAAATTCTGCCGATTTCAGGTTCTTCGGTCAGTGCCTTGACCATGGCAACCGCCCTTTCCGACGCCTGTCCATCACTGGAGGCTATGGTGATTGTACCATCATCGTCCACATTCATCGAGACACCTGTTTCGCTTATAATGTGTCTTATGTTCTTTCCTCCGGTTCCTATGACGTCTCTTATTTTCTCCTGCTTTACCGTCATAGTGGTAATTCTAGGGGCGTATGGAGAAAGGTCTTCCCTGGGGGTAGTCATAGTCTCATTCAACTTGCCAATAATGAACTCTCTACCCTCTTTGGCCTGATAAAGGGCATCTTTCAGTATATCCTCCGCAAGTCTGTCAACTTTTATATCCATCTGCAAAGCGGTTATACCCTTCTTTGTGCCACACACCTTAAAGTCCATATCTCCCGCATGATCCTCATCACCGAGAATGTCCGAAAGGATTACAACTTCATCACCTTCCTTCAAAAGCCCCATCGCAATCCCCGCAACGGTATCTTTGACTGGAACGCCGGCATCCATCAGCGAAAGAACGCCTCCACATACTGTTGCCATGGAAGATGAACCATTTGAGGCTAACACTTCGGACACAAGCCGGATGGTATAGGGAAATTCCTCATGAGACGGGAGGATGGGAAGCAGCGCCTTCCTGGCAAGCGCCCCATGTCCTATCTCTCTTCTTCCTGGCCCTCTCAGGAACCTGGCTTCTCCTACAGAGAAGGGGGGGAAATTATAGTGAAGCATGAAAGTTCTCATCTCTTCCCCGTCTATGAAATCCAGTCTCTGCTCATCTGAGGATGTCCCCAGCGTAAGGGCTACAAGGGCCTGGGTCTCACCCCTTGTGAACAGTCCGGATCCATGTGTCCTCGGGAGGATGCCGACCTCGGAAGTAATCGTTCTGATATCCCTGCTGGATCTGCCGTCTATCCTTCGTTTATCGGCCAGTATCATGTTCCGGAGGATTTCTCTCCCCAGTTCTTCAAAAACCGTTTTTGCCTGAGGATCAAGCCCGGTATCAGCACTGGTAAGTTCTTCCACCATCTTCTTTTTTATCTCCCCTATCTTCGCGTACCTCTCCAGTTTTCTTCCCTCAAGATAGGCATCCTTCAAACCGGCATAGACAATATCTTTGACCTTTTTTCTCAGTTCCTCTTTAATCTCAACAGGCTCGAATTCTCTCTTTGTCTTGCCGACAGCCTGGCAGATACTATCCTGAAGTTCGATGGACGGCCTCATTGATTCCAACCCGAAACTGATGGCATCAAGTATTTCATCCTCAGGGATTTCCCAGGCTCCTCCCTCCAGCATGATGAGATTAACATCGAAGTCTCTCTTTCCATCAGCGGAAGGCACTTTTCTTCCAACAAGGAACATATCCAGATCGCTATCACCCATTTCTTCTGCGGAAGGGTTGCAAATCAGCTTTTCAGCTATTCTTCCCACTCTCACTCCCGCGATAGGCCCCTTGAAGGGTATGTCGGACATACCAAGAGCCACGGAGGTTCCAAACATGGCCGCTACGTCGG
>CAZRUU010000123.1:0-4745 GCA_964603235.1 uncultured Syntrophaceae bacterium
GATCTTTCTGAATTCGGAAATATCGACGCTGCTCATTGCGCGGAGTGTTTTGAATTTGTGAAGCAGTTCTCTCCCAATATCAACAGCGCTTCTACCGGGCGTTCCTGTCCTGATCAAGATGGCCAGAAGCTCCGCGTTACTGAGGGCATGCTCCCCGTGCTTCAGAAGTTTCTCACGGGGCCGGTCATCTTCCGACCACTCACGGATGGGAATGGGATATCGGGCCTTATTGTCTTTCTTCATAGCATCGAACGACCGTGGTTAATTTGGTTTTATATATATTTCATTACCTTTCGGTCGGGTGAAGCGTGTGGTTCGATCCTGAAGTTCAGCGTGGATCTCGATTTCTGATTAATTTAAGAATAAAGGTTATAAATATAGATATCGAGGCAACCGTAGCCATGCCTTGGTACGAAGTCAAGAAAAGCACTAAACCGGCAAAAAAGACAGCTGTGACACCAATAATGAGATCCTGGGTAAAAGTCTCCTTGTTTATCTGATTTCGAAGGCCTGAAACAAAGAAAGGCGCGCCGAAAAGAGTTAAAAAGACAACAGCTTGCGAGAAGACATCGCCATGATTATGAACTACAAGGATTCCAATCCCCGCGCCAAACGAAAGTATGCAGATATACGTCAAAATACCTGTGATAGCTTTGGATCTTTTCATAATATATAGTAACCAATCCTTTTATTATCAGGCCTATATGCCCTGATATGTTGATGTGTGTTTTTTCCTCGCTTGATCCGGCTTCGTGATCATACAATAAAAAGATTCTTCGTAGAAAAATTAGGGTCGCTTGTAAGATTGACTCCAATACGTCTCAGGCCGACCTCATCACCCGGCGTGGGAATGTGGGTCATGTGTACCTCACAATTCATAAGATCTTTCAGCTTCTCTATGGCGAGCTGGGCCGCGGGGTTTGTCGTTGCGCTTATCCCCAGAGCAATAAGTGTTTCATTCAGATCCAGGCTGACAGATTTTTCACAAAGTATTTCCGTTTTCAGATTTCTCACCGAATCGGTTATGTTTTTGGGCAACAGCTTTATCTTTTTGGGGATTTCCGCCAGATGTTTTATTGCGTGTATAACGAGACTGGATGCCGCGTGCATAAGGGGTGAGTTATTGCCTGTAATGATGGTGCCGTCTTTCAGCTCAATGGCGGCTCCGCAATAGATCCCCTCATTTCCCTTTTCTCTTCTCAGCGCCTCATCGGCGGCATCGCGAGCCGGCCTTACGACGTCTCTATCCTCAGGTTCGAGCTGAAAGTCTTTGACAAAGAGCTCAACCCGCTGCACCGTTTCCTTGTCGGTGAGTCCCATCGCGTATTCACACCTGTATCTGAAGTATCGTCTGATTACCTCCTGCTTTGCGGCCTCCTGCGCCACCTCGTCGTCTATGATCGCAAAACCGCAACGATTCACCCCCATGTCGGTGGGAGATTTATACAAGGACTCTCCACCGGTGATTTTTTCGAGAATCCTCTTGAGAACCGGGAATGTATCCACATCACGGTTATAGTTTACCGCCTTCCGGTCATAGTATTCCAGGTGAAATGGGTCGATAAGATTAAAATCGCCGAGGTCCGCTGCTGCCGCTTCATACGCTATATTTATTGGGTGTTTCAGGGGTATATTCCAGATCGGGAAGGTCTCGAACTTTGCGTACCCAGCTTGTATTCCCCTCCTGTAGTCATGATACAACTGGGAAAGACACGTCGCCAGTTTGCCGCTTCCGGGACCAGGACCGGTAACGATAACAAGGGGCTTTTCCGTTTCGAGATATGAATTCGCGCCATAACCCTCATCGCTTACGATCATGTCCACGTCCGTTGGGTATCCCTTTGTATAACTGTGCGTGTATACTTGTACTCCCCGACGTTCGAGTTTATTCTTGAACTGTATGGCCGACGGTTGATTTTCAAAACGGGTGATGACGACACCCAGGACGTCGAGCCCCCAGCTTCTCAGGTCGTCTATCAGCCTCATCGCGTCCGAATCATAGGCGATGCCGAAATCCGCCCGTATCTTCTTCCTTTCAATATCACCGGCATAAATACAGAGGATGATGCCGGCCTTGTCACCGAGTTCACACAGAAGTCTCACTTTCACGTTCGGATCGTATCCGGGCAAAACGCGTGCAGCGTGGTAGTCGTAGAAGAGCTTGCCTCCAAATTCCAGGTACAGCTTGTTGTCGAATTTTTCGACCCTGTCCAGAATAGCCGAGGTCTGTTCTTCAAGATATTTCTCATTGTCAAAGGCAATTGTGCCTGTCATGTCTCCCCGCCCTTTTTGTTTTAGTCTTCGAAATCATTAGGATTCTCGGCCATATCCATATTGCTTTCGAAATGAATCTTAACGAGTGGAAGGATAGTGGATTGCCCTGCAGAAGTAAAGGAAAGATTTGCCATTTTTGCAAGAACTTTACAACCAGGGAACTATCATATATATACAGGGCTTCCAAAAATTACTGCAGGAAATTTATCCATGGTAAACAACGAAACAACAGATCTGGCGCTCTTTGTCAGGACGTCAGGAGAAGATATAACCGGTTGGGACAGGCGAAAAATTGTTGATGCCCTGATTCGTGAGGCTGAGGTAGACCTTGATACGGCTGAGGAGATAAGCAGGGATGTGGAAGATCAGATAGCCTTGTCGGGAATCGATATTCTGACCGCCTCACTGATAAGGGAACTGGTGGACGCGAAGCTTATCGAAAGGGGGATGAAGAAGGCTACAAAGCTCCATGCCCGTCTGGGTTTCCCTCTCTATGACGTGGGACAGCTCATACTGTACCGCAACAAAGAAAACGCCAACATCCCTCACAATCCGGAAGGAACAAATCTTACCCTGGCTCAGGGGGTAAAAAGAGAGTATGCGATTCTCAATGTCTTTTCCGAGGATGTTGGATATGCCCACATGAAGGGGGATATCCATATACATAACCTTGGATATATAGACAGACCATACTGCTCCTGTCAATCTCTCGAATATATAAAGAAATTCGGGCTGAATCTCCCCAATTCACTCGCCGTCGCCCAGCCGGCCAAACACGCGGACGTTCTGCTGTCACACATGGTGAGGTTTGCCGCCGCCCTTCAGGGAAACTTTGCAGGGGCCGTAGGATGGGATGCCGTCAACCTCTTTTTTGCCCCCTATCTGGAGAAGTTGACCGACGGGGAGGTAATGCAGCTTGCGCAGAGGCTAATCTATGAATTCGCCCAACAGGCTGTCGGTAGAGGGGGACAGACAATATTTACCGATATACACCTCTACTGGGAGGTGCCCCGGCACTTCGAAAATGTTCCGGCCATAGGACCGGGCGGAGAATATACCGGCAAAACATACGGCGAATATGAGGCGGATGCCCAGAGATTTGTCCGGCTGATATTTGAAGCATTCAGGAAGGGAGATGCCGCGGGTCGTCCATTCGTTTTCCCCAGACCGTTCGTACATATAACGGATAAGCTCTTTCAGACATCCGGCCATAAGGAGTTTATTCGCGCTGCCTGTGATGTAGCAGCAGAAAAGGGAAATCCCCATTTTATCCTAGACCGGAGTGATGTCCTTAATCTGTCTGAATGCTGCAATCTGGACATGATCGGTAAAGAAGAGAGGGAGAATGCCGGAAAACCATGGAAGATGCGATACTTTGCCATTCAAAATATATCAATAAATCTGCCCAGGCTCGGATATAAGGCAGGGGGAGATGATAAGAAGCTCTTCTCCATGATTTCGGATGTCATGGGGCTTGCCGTAAAAGCTCATCTTCAGAAAAGAGTTTTTATCGAGAGGCTGCTATCGCATGCCGATGAGGGACCCTTGTCACTCCTTACAATGAATTATGATCAGACGCCATACCTGACGATGAGGCAGTGTACATATCTTATTGGAATTATTGGCCTTAATGAACTGGTCTGGGTACATAAGGGCTACCAGCTTCACGAATCAGAGGATGCACGCAAGTTTGGCCGTGATATTGTCGCGTACATGAAGGATGTTGCGGACAATCTGACCGGGAAGCATGGAGTAAAGTTTATCCTGGAACAGTCCCCCGCGGAGAGTATGCCTTACAGGTTGGCCCGGTTGGACCTGAAACATTTTTCTCCAACAGCGGGACATTTTGTGAGAGGTGATATATCGAGGGGAGAAATATATTATACCAACTCGACGCTCCTTGCGGTATCGTCCCCAACGGATCCATTCGAAAGAGCGTTGCTTGAAGGTGATCTTCACCCTTTCATAGAGGGGAATGCCGCAACTTCTATATGCCTGGGCGATACGAAACCGGGCAAAGAAGCCTTGGCCGGGTTTGTCACAAAGGTTTTCAGGGAAACCCTGAACCAGCACTTGGTATTTTCACCCGAATTTACCACTTGTCTGGATTGCAACAGGACATCCCGTGGCATCAAAAACTCTTGCCCCTATTGCGGTTCGAAAAACGTAGAGGGAATTACCAGGGGCGCGGGATATTTTTCCAGGGTATCGAGTTGGAACAAGGGAAAACTGGCGGAACTGAGAGACAGGAAAAAAGAGGGGCTCCGGCAATTCTAAGGAAGTGTGAAAAAGTGGGCACAGACAATAACTTTCCTGACAATAACTTTCCTTGACAGTGTAGTCCGCCTGATATATAAGCCTGCCCAAGTGAGAGATATGGAAAAGATAAAAATGGCAAATATCCAGATAGGGATTATAATTATAGGGGTACTTATAATTACCTCCTTTGCATATGGGGGATGGGCAATGGT
>CAZRUU010000124.1:0-4687 GCA_964603235.1 uncultured Syntrophaceae bacterium
ATGATAATTTTCTGCTGATTTTTTAAAATAAAACTTGACTACAATAAACCAGTGATCGATGAGTTATAGGAATGGATAGAGGCACAAGGGCGAATATTGCTATTCTTCTCTGTACCTCTGCTATCCATACGAAATAAAATTGAATTTTAGCCCGAAGGCCGGAGCTGTCCTTTCATCGTCTGGGGGATACGATAACCGTCGGTTATCTATAATATGATAATTATTAGTTTGACTTACGCTTGAAAAGTATATTGTATAAAAGAAAGTCGATACTGATATTTTTTCCTGACATATCAAGGTTGACGCTCTCGTAAAAAGTCGAAGTTTTAAAAAACGACTACCAAATACAGATATTAATCTACATGGCGCCACAATATAATGTGGTTAGAATTGCAGTGTCCGATTTTTTACGAAGGCATCAAGGTTTATGCGCACTTAAAATTCGTCCCTATTCTTTACGAGGCCGTTCACTTTATGGTATTGCTATTTTGTTTTAAACTCGCTAACTTATAATTGTTACTCAATACCCGAAAACCATCGGCAGGTCTGTACTCTATACTGTTGATGCTCTTTAAAATAATTCAAATTGCTGGTTGTATGCGCCCGCTGATCCCTGCCGCAGGCAATGGGGAATGCGCTCGCAATTCGGTTCACAGTATTCTTGAATGAAAGGGGGTGGATAATCAGGTTAAAAGTGTCTTGTTTCAAGTATAACCAATGATCACTCAACAGGTAGAAGGAGGAACAGTATGAAGACAAAAATATCTTTGGCAGTTCTCGTCATTTTTGCAATCATGGTAGTAGGCGGCAGTGTTTACGCTGGTGATGAAATAACAGCCTACATGGGTATGTCTCCCGACAACAACATAGTCATCGTAAACTACGTCAAGGCAAAAACAGGAATTCACATTAAACAGACTTTTCAGTCATTCGGTGAAATTGAAGCCAAGGTAAAGGCAGAAGCCCCCAACTTCAACGCGGATATGTGCCTCGGTGTCGGTTCTCCCCTGACCTTCATGGCCAAGAAGAACAAATGGTCCATGTCTTACAAATCTCCCGACTGGCTGGGAGTCGATAAGGTTTTCGTAGATCCCGAGGGATACTGGTTCAATATCTCCAATTTCTCTTTTCTTCTTGTCGGCAATAAAGACGCCCTCGCTAAAAAGGGATACACGCTTCCCACCAGCTGGCAGGAGCTTCTGGATCCCAAGTGGAAGGGTGAGATCGTCATGGCGTCACCCCTCAGCTCCGGAACGGCAAACATGATCCGCTTCACCTTCCTCGCCCTCTATGGCGATGATGGAGGTTGGGATTTCCTTCAGAAACTTGACAAAAACATCCATCATTACACCAGAAGCGGCAATGCGCCGACAGACCTCGTCGGGCGCGGCGAATTCACGCTGGGTATTACCTCAGATGAAAACGTCAAGAGCAGGCTCGACCAGGGTTATCCGATTGTCTGGGGCGTCCCACAAGAGGGTATCGGCTATGACGGAACCTTTGCGTTTATCTTCAGTACTACGAAGGGGAAGCAATTAAGTCTCTGCCAGAAGGTAGTTGATGCGCTTGGAGACCAGGAAATGAGCGATATGATGGCCGAGATCGGCTACATGACTCCCCGTCCGGCGGCGAATAAACTGTACGGGACAACGACGCCGAAATACATTGATCTGGACCTCGGAAAGGCCGCGGAAGAGAGGCCCAAGAATAACGATATCTGGAAATCGAAATTCAGGACCACCTACAAATAATTGTTGTCTTTAACATCTGAGATTTACTGGCCACTATCACACAAAGGGGAGAAAGATGGCTATAACGGCAACACCATACCACGTTCAGCTGACAGGATGCGAACGTATCAAAGAATTTTTCAACGCGAAATTTATCAACATCCTGGCGTTGCTTTTATTTCTGCTGCTCGCCGTCTTTCTCCTCTACCCCATATTCGCCGTACTGGTAAAGAGCTTTCAAAACCCTGAGGGTTTTACCCTTGAGCACTACAAGAATTTTTTTACCCATGCGTATTTTTTCCAATCTCTGTATAATACACTGTTGCTCGGCCTGATAAATACCGTTATATGCGTAGCCGTAGGTTTCTGTTTCGCCTACATGACGACGCGCGGCCCCATGGCCGTGCGTAGACCTCTCAAGATCGTCGCCATGATACCGTTGATCGCGCCTCCATATCTCTTCGCGCTCTCCCTTATTATTCTCTTCGGACGCGTCGGGTTGATCACCACCACTTTCGGTGTTCACTGGGAGATATACGGCTTCGACGGCGTTGTCATAGCCCAGACACTCGCTTTCATACCCCTGGCATTCCTGATACTGGAAAATAATATCAAATCGCTGAATCCGAACCTTGAGGAAAGCGCCTACGACATGGGCGCGACGGAGGGACACATCATAAGGACTATTACACTCCCTCTGCTCGCTCCCGGACTGCTCAAGGCCGCCCTCCTGGTTTTTGTCATGACCATCGCGGAGTTCGGTAATGCCGCTGTCCTTGGAGGCAGAGTTCCCTTTCTGGCCCCCGACACCTACACAATGATAACGGGTGAAGCTGATTTCAGTATGGGTAGCGTCCTTTCCGTCATGTTGATCATGCCATGCATCATGATCTTCATAGCCCATAATTACCTGCTCAAGGGCAAGAAATTCACTACGATCGAAGGCAAGCCCATCGCCTCAGAACCGCGAAAGATGAGTCCCTTCGTAAAAGTACCCTTCATTGCCATTACCTTTACCTTCGGATTCACCATATTTATCTGCTTCTTAGTGGTCATAATGGCCGCGTTTGTCAACATTCTGGGTGTCAAAAATGAATTCGTTTGGAGACATATTATGGATTTCCGCTCCAACATAGCAATCTGGAACAGCGTAAAAGTATCGTTTCTCGCCGCGCTCATTGGCGGCATCATCGGTACTCTTCTCGCCTATATTATCGTGCGTGGAAAATTTTTCGGAAGAAATTTCATCGAGATGATCGCCCTGTCGGGATTTGCCTTGCCGGGCACCGTCATCGGAGTTGGCTATCTCATAGCCTTCGCGTCACCTCCCATGAAACTGACGGGAGGAATCTTGATACTGGCCCTCAACTGCGTATTTCGCTTTCTTGCCGTTGGCGTCGAAGCGGGAATCACCAAGCTTCATCAGATCAATATTGAAATAGAGGAGGCATCATGGGATATGGGGGCAACCTTCCTCACAACATTCAGGAGAATAGTCCTTCCCATTATGTTCCCCGCCTTTATCGCAGGTTTTATCTATACCTTCATGACAACAATGGTATCCCTCAGCGCGGTAGTATTCCTTGTAAGCCCTGGCTACGAACTGGCGGCGGTGACCATATTCGACGCAGCTGCATACGGAAAAATAGGCCTTGCGTCGGCCACTACCTTGAAGATGATCATGATAGTTATCCTGTGCATGATTACACTTAAACTGTTAACAAAATTTACAAATCTCAATATAGAACCAAAGAGAGGCGCTGCATAATATGGGTACGAATGAGCAACCAATGTTGATCGTAAAGGATATCCACAAATCCTTCGGCAAGAACAAGGTCCTGAATGGCATTTCTATTGAGGTAAATAAGGGAGAGCTGGTAACGTTCGTGGGGCCCAGCGGATGCGGAAAGACCACTCTTCTACGTGTCATCGGAGGATTCACTGAACAGGATTCCGGCGAGATCATACTTGAGGGGAGGGATATCAGTAATCTGCCGCCCAATCTTCGTGATACACGGATCTGTTTCCAGAACTATGCCCTCTTTCCTCATCTGACGGTAGGTGAAAATCTTGCCTACGGACTGAAGATCAAAAAATGGGACAAGAAAAAGATCCGGGAACGTGTCGATGAACTCCTGACGCTGGTGCAACTGGAAGGATACAACGACAGGATGATCGATAAAATGAGCGGTGGTCAGCAGCAGCGCGTCGCCTTTGCCCGTGCACTTGCCTTTTCACCCAAGGTGCTCCTCCTCGACGAACCCATATCGAACCTCGACGCGAACCTGCGGGTTCTCATGCGTGATGAAATCAGGAGGCTTCAGACGGAACTGTCCATCACAACCGTCTTTGTCACCCACGACCAGTATGAGGCAATGGCCATATCCGACAAGATCGTTGTACTCTCAGATGGGTATATACAGCAGGTAGGTTCTCCCATTGAGATATACGATCATCCCGTCAATGAATTCATCGCGAGTTTTGTCGGTTACGTCAATTTCCTCCCAGCAAAGATCGACAGCATCATCAAGGAAACTGATGCAGCTGTCGTATCAACTGAATACGGGAAGCTTGAGATTGATATTGAGCAGACTGAATTTGCCCCAGGGACTGAAGTGTTGCTCGTCATCAGACCGGAAACAATAAGGATCGCACCAGCCAACGGAACGGTTAAACAGAACGTGATCCAGGGCACACTGAGACGGTATATATATTCGGGGGCGCTTGCAAAATGTCACGTGGTCCTGGGGGATGACAAGGAAATAATCGTGGACATCCAGGATCCCAGGGAGCATGTACCTTTGAGGGAAAAGGACAAGGTGGAAGTGACCATCTCCCGCAATGTCCATGTCTTGAAGAAACGGGCCTAGGTGTTTGATGACACATAGGCGTATAGGATAAGACAAGACCCCGCTTTCAATATACCTACATGGAAACGAGGTCTTGTGATATACCTG
>CAZRUU010000125.1:0-4668 GCA_964603235.1 uncultured Syntrophaceae bacterium
CGTACCTGGGCCTTGAAAAGAAGCATTTTTTTCAGATTTGTCCACGCGTTAGTCGATGCCAGAACTGTAAAGTCATTGGCTATAATGGCAACCCTGCGCCCATCCACATAACCATAACCACAAATCAGGCTATCCGCGGGAGTCTTATCCTCCATTCCTGGCATATCCGATGTGCAAAAAGCGCCCAATTCCATAAATGTGTCGGGATCAAGTAATCTGTCTAAACGCTCCCTCGCAGTTAATCTGCCCTTGTCATGTTGCCGCTGAATCTTTTGCGGCCCGCCCTGTGCAAGTGTTTTCTTTTTTCGTATTTCAAGTTCTTCAAATATTTCCTCAAAAGCCATTATTAATATCCCCTCTTTAAAATAGCAAAAGGAAGGCCAACTGTACAGATAACTTCAGATCAACAAGTTGGCCTTCCGTCTGAGAAACAAGAATATGGTGCCAGTTTTCCTGCTATGTCACGGGTTAATATTTCTTTTCAAACAGTATCGGTTTCCTTAACGGTCTTTCCAGTGTTTCCGGTGGCACCCACTCGAAGATTGGACTTATTCTCAGTTCTGTCTTCATCGCATTCTTTATTTCCTTGCCCAGCTCTTCGAGCTTATCCTTCATACCCTCACCATATTCAGTTTTTATTATCAACTTGGTTATTCTCGGCGACGGATCTTCTTTGATCACTCTCATATGTCCTGTTACCCTGGGCACAAATTGCTGCAATTTTTTATGTATCGCCCCGGCAAATACATTGACTCCCTTTACAGTGATCATATCGTCCGAGCGGCCAACAGGTTTGACTCTGTATCCCTTGAAGCCACATCCAGGACATTCAGAGGTGAAAACTTCCACGATATCGCCTGTCGCGTATCTCAGATACGGCGCAGCCTTCTTTCTGAGATGGGTACCGACAATCTCTCCGACCGCCCCATCCTTGATCTCAATTGGTTCCTTCGTTACAGGATCAACCAGATCTTCTCCCGTTAAATCCCAATCCTCGGCAAAATTGTGAAGACCGTAATATTCATCTGAATTGCAGGAGATCGCGATATTGAGGAGCGAAGGTCCCCACCAGTCATACCATCGACACCCGTAAGCATCTTCTACCTTTTTCTTCAACTCGGGAATTCCACAGCCCATTTCCCCCGTAAGAAGCAGACACTTAAACCCGAGATCTTTGGGATCCATGCCGAGATGATTTTTCAACAAATCAGCATAAAAATCGACGATCGCTGCACCGGTGTACCAGAAGGTGGGTTTTGTCCATTTCACCATTTCAAACGCCACCTCCGGCCCAAGTCTTATATCAATGGGAAGCGGGAGGATACCTGACTTTTCAATCCCCGGAAGTATCGCTGAAGTCGCATAGACACCAAGCGGATATAAGAAGAAAGCCCTGTCTCCTTTTCCCAGACCTACAAGTTTATGCATAAATGCAACAGCATCGGCGACAAAGTCTTGGTCCTTTTTAGACTGGGTGTACGGATAGGTCGGATGGCCCGTGGTTCCTGAAGTGCCTCCAGTGGAAACTATATCCTCCGGGTCACAGCAAAGATGCAGCCCAAAAGGATGCCCATATTTTTCCAGGGATGCTTCCATACTCTGCCGTTCCCGGTCTTTATCCATAAAGATAGGCAGTTTTCGCAGGTCCTCGATAGTCTTTATATCTCCGGGTTCCGCGCCACATTCCTTAAAACGCAACTGATAGTATTCGGGTGAATTATCATACATGTACGCAATTGACTGTCGGAGCAGTTTCTCTTTATGAACTTTTCTTTCCTCAAAACTCATGTCGTTTAATTCTTCCGGATATAATCTTATCTTGCCTACCATTTCATAACCTCCTTAGTTTAGTATCCCTTTCGGGAGTGGTTGAAACTCCTCGGCTTATGGTCGAGGATAAGTCAGTTTAAACGGATTCCAAAGCAAACATACACTACTTTATACCTTTCAGAAAGTTTTTTCCGTAACCGGTAATATGTCTGCAGAATCTCTGCTCCGATTTCGCTCTCAGCAATCCTTTATCCATATACCAATTGGCAAAATCAGGATTTCTCTTTGTCTGAGGATTGCTATTCTCTTTCACCCCCAGTACCCGGAAATGACCTATACGACAATCAGACCAGTTGTGGCACCTGTTCGTGAGGTATCATAGAAGATCAACATTGATTTTATTACTGAAAAATCGCGAAAAATCACTTTTATGCACTCCCCCCTGGCGATAATTATGAGTCGAAAAAGGATAAGTTGTGGTGCGGTTTATTGTCTGACCCATGATACAGGGAGAAACAATTACACAGAGAAGGATGGCGCGCATAAAAATCAATACCTTTCTCCAAATAAATGTCCTCCCGCAAAGACTCGGTCCTGATGATATATCTTGACGAAGAAAGTGAATTATATAACAATCGATCGAAAAGAGAGGTTCCCACCAAAACCCGATGCCGTTGCAAAAATCAATGAAATTCTTGAGACGTATTTCCGCAATAAAACGATGGCTCTTCAGGCCGGCTATATTAAGAAACATGGTCGTTGAAGGGACCCATTCTCCGAGGATTCGTTCAATACCGTCAGGAGACTCCCGGACCTTTCTTTTGACTGAGGCAGATAATCTTGAGCGAACATTCGAAGCAATTGGAAAGATATGGGATAAACATTGGAGTTCTTTTTTTTTACCCCAACATTCAATCCTGATCAAAATAAACCTCAATACAGCCGATCCTTACCCGGCTTCCACAGACCCCCGGATGCTCGAAGTGTTGCTTCGATTTCTCCATAAGAGAAACTTCCGGCGATTGTGGGTGGGAGATTGTTCTTCCATTCAATCCCTTCCAACCAGAAAAGTGGTCGGTAAAACCGGGATCATCAAAGCTCTTTCAGAAATGGCCTCGTTTCTTCCCTTCGATGAAGGTCCATGGGTGTCCGTTCCCATTCCAGGCCATTACCTGAAGGAAATTACCGTTCCCCGGATTGCCCTGGAGGTGGATCGCATCATTTCCCTGGCCAACATGAAATCCCATATAGAAGCCGATTTTTCTTTCGGAACAAAGCTCGGTGTCGGGTTTGTTCATCCTCTGGAGAGATTTCCTATGCACCGGGATCATCTACGGGAAAAAGTAGCGGAAATCAATCTGGCCGTGCCGCCGGACCTGACAATTATCGACGGAAGAACCGCCTTCATCACCGGGGGGCCGGATAAAGGCGAAACGGCACGATGCGACGCTGTTATTGTGGGAACGGATGTCGTTGAGGCGGACCTTACGGCATACAAGGTTCTTTTTGACGCGAAAAGAAAAAATAATCAACTCGGCGGTTTCACGGAGGATCCTTTTGGAATGGTCCAATTCTCCCACGCGAAAAAACTGGGATTGAGCGGACCGTCGGCGACAAGGGCGGCTACGGTGTCGCTACAGGATGTTTGAATTATGAGATTTCTTCTCGTTTCGCCACAGACGGAATTCCGGGTTCGTCCCTTGAACGTCTGGACTCCCTTGGGCATTATCTCCATCGGCGCTTCTCTCAAAGAAAAGGGCCACGAGGTTGCTTTCTTTGACCGCCATGCCCTTTCTGTGACCTCGGTTTTAGGGAAAAAACAGGTCAACGAAATGCTTGTGGCGAAGGTACTCTCGTTCAAACCCGACGTGATCGGATTCAACACGGTTTCCCCTTTGATCCACGATACCGTGGAATGCGTCTCGCTTATCCGGCCTCTCTTCCCCGGTTTCATGATAGCCGGGGGGCATCATACAACGGCTCTCCCCGAAGAGAGCCTCAGGAAGATCAAGGGCCTGAACGGAGTCATCGCCGGCGAGGGAGAACATGCCATGGTCCAATTCGCCGAAGGCCAGGACCCGTGCCACATTCCCGGTTTCTGGTGGAAAAACCCGGACGAGACCGTTCACCACACACCCCCCGTTCAGATAGAGCCCCTCGATGATCTTCCCTTCCCCGATTATTCACTTCTGGACAGACGGTTTTATCTAAAAAGAAATCATGTGACGATCCGCGGTTTTTTCCTCTCATCCCTTTCGATGACTACTTCCCGGGGATGTGTCCAGCGTTGCGAGTTCTGCTCCGAATCTCTAACATTTGGCAGGGGGGTCCGGTTTCACAGTCCTGACTATGTGGTGGAGGGAATCCGTACATTGCTCGCCAGGTACCCTATCGATGGTATCTACTTCCATGATAACGATTTTCTTATCGACAGGGAAAGGGCGGAGAAAATCTGCGAGGCCATCCTTCCTCTTCAGTATGAAAGGCGATTCCAATGGGCCATCCAAGCCCGGGCGGACCGCATCGACAGAGATATCATCCGGCGGTTGAAAAAAGCCGGATGTGTCCTTATCGAGATGGGCGTGGAATCCTCACTCCAGAAAAATCTTGATTCAATCGGAAAGAAAACGAACATAGAGAGAATCGAGGAAGCAATCGCACTCTGCCGGGACGAGGGAATGTCTGTCCATGCCTATATGATAACGGGATTAGAGGGAGAGACGATTGGTACCTTGGAAAAGGAACTTGCCTGGCTGAAAAGGGTCAAGCCTCATTCCTTTTCCTGGTCACCTCTCGAAATCCACCCCGGTACTGCTCTGTATGAAAGGAAAGGAAACCGTTTCTTCGAATCGCAGGAATGGGATCGTGAAACTGTTCTTCGTTTTCATGGGCAATCTC
>CAZRUU010000126.1:0-4654 GCA_964603235.1 uncultured Syntrophaceae bacterium
GGAAATAAACACGGGCATATACTGCGCTAAGAATGCCTTTCTCTTCGAAGCTGTGAGAAAGATAGATAACAAAAACACCCAGGGTGAGTATTACCTTACCGACATCTTCGAGATTGCCCGCAGAGAAAACCGCAAGACCGGCTCATTTATAATAGATGACTCCTCCGAAGCCATGGGAATCAATACTCCTGATGATCTAGAAGCCGCGGAAAAGATTATGAGCGGCAGATCCTGTGACAAACTTTGAGATTGACTTCAAGGAGTAGAATTGTTAAAAAAATTGCTTATCAAAAATTTAATATTCTTTAGAGGAGGAATCCCATGAAAGATAGCAAGTTGGTTTTATGGTTTGAAGAGCTCGAACTTGGTGATATTCCCCAGGTAGGGGGGAAAAATGCATCCCTTGGCGAAATGATCAGAGAACTCACCGCCAAGGGAGTCAGTGTTCCCGACGGATTTGCCGTTACTGCCTATGCCTACCGATATCTTCTTGAATCGGCCGGCGTCAAGGACCAGATTGAGGAAATTCTCTCCGACCTAGACACCCATGACATGCGCGGTCTCGGCGAAAAGGGCTCGGCAATCCGCTCCCTCATCTATAATATCGAATTCCCGGAAGATCTCAAAGAGGCAATCCTCGAAGCCTACAGGAAACTCTGTGAAGAATACGGGGACAATACGGACGTGGCCGTACGAAGCTCGGCAACGGCGGAAGATCTTCCCGATGCCAGTTTCGCAGGACAGCAGGAAACCTACCTCAATATCAGGGGCGCCGATGAGCTGATTAATGCATGTAAACGATGCTTCGCCTCGCTTTTCACCAACAGGGCTATCTCATACCGTGAAGATAAGGGATTTGAGCACCTGTCCGTGGCCCTTTCGATCGGCGTTCAGAAGATGGTTCGCTCCGATCTCGCCGCCTCGGGCGTTATTTTCTCGATTGACACGGAATCGGGATTCAGGGATGCCGTCCTGCTTACCGGTTCATACGGGCTTGGCGAAATGGTCGTCCAGGGCACGGTCAATCCCGATGAATTTTACGTATTCAAACCTACACTCAAAACAGGATACAAACCCATCATCCAGAAAAAACTCGGGACCAAAGAAGTAAAGATGGTCTATTCCACCAACAAGGAAGACCCGGTAGAGATTGTCCCGGTCGCGGAAGATGAGAGAAAAAAATTCTGTATCTCAGAGGACGATATCCTGACACTTGCGCGGTGGACCACCATTATAGAAGATCACTACTCTGCAAAGGCCGGTTTTTTCAAACCCATGGATATCGAGTGGGGCAAGGACGGAAATACGGGCGAGCTCTTTATCCTGCAGGCACGGCCCGAAACTGTCCAATCCCAGAGAGATGTAAATGTCCTTGAAAGTTACAAACTTGCCGAAACAGGAAATCTCCTCGTTACGGGGACGGCCGTAGGCTCGAAGATCGGCGCGGGACCGGCGCATATCATAGAAAATGTCTCTGATATTAAAGATTTCAAGAAGGGAGAGGTCCTCATTACCGACATGACCGATCCCGACTGGGAACCAATCATGAAGATCGCCACCGCCATCATAACCAACAAGGGCGGGAGGACATGTCACGCCGCCATTATCAGTAGAGAACTGGGAGTTCCCTGCATAGTGGGCACGGGAGACGGAACGGAGAAGCTGAAGGGTGTCAGCGAAGTAACGGCATCGTGCGCTGAAGGTGAAGTGGGAAACGTCTATGAGGGCGTACTGAAGTATGATGTCAAAAGAATCAATCTGGAAAGCATGGAACGTCCCAAAACCAGCATTATGATGAATGTCGGCAATCCTGATATCGCCTTTGATGTGGCATCCATTCCCAACGACGGCGTAGGTCTGGCAAGGCTGGAATTTATCATAAGTAACTTCATTCAGATACACCCGATGGCACTGTTACAGTTCGAAAAAGTGACGGACGCAAATACCAGAGAAGAAATAGAAACCCTCACATCGGGGTATGAAAACAAGACCGATTTCTTCGTGGATAAACTGGCCCAGGGCATTGCAAAGATAGGCGCCGCCTTTTATCCAAATGACGTAATCGTCAGGATGAGCGATTTCAAGAGTAATGAATACGCGAATCTGATCGGCGGGTCATTCTTCGAAGTCGAAGAGGAAAACCCCATGATTGGATTCAGGGGTGCGTCTCGCTACTATGATGATCGTTACAGGGATGGGTTCGCCCTCGAGTGCAGGGCAATGAAAAAGGTGCGAAACGAGATGGGGCTCAATAATGTAAAGCTTATGGTCCCCTTCTGCAGAACGGTAGGTGAAGCCAAAAAGGTTGTCGATGTTATGGCGAAGAATGGTATTGTTCAGGGAGAAAATGGACTTGAACTCTACATGATGGTTGAAATCCCCAGCAACGTCATCCTTATAGAGAAATTTGGGGAGATATTCGACGGATTTTCCATCGGATCAAATGACCTTACACAACTCACATTGGGACTCGACAGGGATTCTTCTTTGATAGCTCACATTTTTGACGAGAGAGATGAGGCAGTAACGGATCTTATCCGGGAAGCAATAACCAAGGCGAAAAAGATGGGCAAGAAGATCGGTATCTGCGGGCAGGCCCCGAGTGATTATCCAGAGTTTGCAGAGTTCCTGGTTGAATGCGGTATTAACAGCATGTCTCTCATCTCAGATACCGTTATTGAAACAACGCTCAATGTATTAAAGACAGAGAAGAGGCTAGGTAGATAACGATGCTTTTGATATAAAAAATATCAAACTGCTGATACCGACCGCAATAAAATATTACAAAAGATAAAAGGACATGAGGCCGCCAGGCTCGTCTTAATAAAGGCGTCAGAGCAGATCTATAAGCCGAGTTCTGTTGCCTTTTCAGGTCTCCCCGAAAAAGTGATGATCATTCATCTGGGACAACAGTTGCCTGTTGCCTCGAGCAACCTACCCGGAAACTTCGGACGGGCCGTCCTCAACGTTTCCCTATTTGGTCTTGCTCCGGATGGGGTTTACCAAGCTTTCCCGGTCACCCGGAAAACTGGTGAGCTCTTACCTCACCTTTTCACCCTTACCCCGAAAAGATCGGGGCGGTATATTTTCTGTGGCACTTTCCTTAGGGTCGCCCCCAGTCGCCGTTAGCGACCATCCTGCCCTGTGGAGCTCGGACTTTCCTCCAGTCCGCCTGCGGCGGACCCGCGATCATCCGATCTGCTCTGACACTTTTTAATTGTAGCATATCTTGGAACAGTTTACAGTTTATCCCGAACGGGTACAATATCTTTAAGCGGCATTAAACTTATCATCTATGAGTCGGTTGATTTGCGAGAGTATCAATCAATGACGTTATCGTAAAAAGTCTGTCATCGCCGGGATTGCCACGGCATGCTCCATCGGTATACAGAATGACTGCATCTTCATCAGGCATCATCATTTCCGCCTTCCCAGTATATTATCCTCTCACAGTGCGGGCATAGCATCAACCGCTCACTCTTCTGTAACTCGTTATACATTTGTGGAGGAATATTCATATGACACCCATAGCAGACCTCTCCACGCACAGGCACAACGGCGCGACCATTTTTCCTTTCTTTTATCATATCAAACCTTTTTAGAAACTTTGTTTTTATTCCGCCCCTTATCTTGTCCCGTTCTTTCAGCACATCATCCAGCGCGAAGCCAATGGAGTCTAACTCTTTTTCCAGTCTCCTTTTTCCGTTTTCACATCCGGAACGTTGACTGGCTGTTTCGCTCTCTTTGGCTCTTAAATACTCGTTTACTTTGTCAATCTCCTCCAGGATATGAATTATTTCATCTTCAATTTTGCTGCTTTTCTCATTTATGGTGTCTATTTCTTTCAGGGTCGCTTCATATTCCTTATTGGTTTTGACCTCAAGCAGGCGGCTCTTTGCCTTTTTTGAATTCTCGATACCATTTTTAAGGGCGGCTTCTTTTGCTTTATGATCGGTTTTCAGTTTATCCAGCCTTTGCCCGCTTTCCTCCAGATCCCCCTCAACGGTTTCCAAGTCCTCATCAAGCCGGATGATTTCTTTCGGCAAATCTATCTTCTTGAGCATAAATTGCTCTATCTCAAGATCTATATTTTGAAGTTCAACCAAAAAAAGTATCTGCTCTTTCAAAAATTTTCTCCTTTCGCCCCACATGCAAAAAAAAATGCACCAAAATCTTGGCGCATTTCTCAAAAAAAATCATATAACCGTTTCTGCTGCAATGTGTATTTTCCTAAATTTTGCATATCCCTTTTAAATGGTGGGCCCACCTGGGTTCGAACCAGGGACCTACCGGTTATGAGCCGGTGGCTCTTCCAGCTGAGCTATGGGCCCAAAGACACTTTGAGCTAACCAAAAAAGTTCTCTATACTTTATTTGGTTAATTGTCAAGAATTTTTAGCTAACAGAATTTTTATAGCAGAGATTTTTCAACCGTCAGTTCTCTGAATCGAGATCATTCCTGAAGAATCCTTCGTCTTTGCTGTCATCGTCCTCGGGTGCAATCTCGGTAGGTGCTGTTCCCTCCAGAAAACACTCGAATATGTATTTTTCGGAGTCAGGACCAGCCAGTTTCCCTGTTTCGGGATCTATTTTGGCAAACACAACTCCCTCGGGAGGCGAGAAGGATTCAACCGGAGTACCGGCAAGCGCCTTTT
>CAZRUU010000127.1:0-4581 GCA_964603235.1 uncultured Syntrophaceae bacterium
CCGCTCGCCACCCGAGAGGACAGAGGTCTCTTTCAGTGCCTCTTCTCCGGAAAAAAGCATCTTGCCCAGGAACCCACGGATAAAGCTTTCGTTCTCCTGAGGAGGTGCAAACTGGCGCAGCCAGCCGATAAGATCAAGTTCCTCATTATTGAAATACGCGTTATTCTCTTTCGGGAAATAAGCGTTGCGGATGGTCACCCCCCATCGGAAGCTTCCTTTGTCCGGAGCAAGCTCCCCGGCCAGAATCTGGAACAGGGTGGTTTTTGCCAGGCTGCCCTCCCCGACGAAGGCGATCTTGGCGCCCTTGTTGACAGTGAGAGTGAGATCCTTAAACATGGAAACCCCATCGATTTTTTTGGAAAGATCTTTGATTTCCAGAACGATGTCACCACAGGGCCGTTCCGGCTTAAAGGCGATGTAGGGATATTTCCGGGAAGAAATCGGCATGTTCTCAATGGTGAGCTTCTCAAGCAGTTTCTTCCGTGAGGTGGCCTGCTTGGCTTTAGAGGCGTTTGAACTGAAGCGTTGGATGAATTCCTTGAGCTCCTCCGCCTTGGTCCTGGTCTTCTTCCCCTCGGCCTCCTTCTGATGAAAATGGAGCTGGCTGGCCTGATACCAGAAGTCATAGTTACCGACATAGACCTGGATTTTGCCATAATCGATATCCGCCACATGGGTGCAAACCTGGTTCAGAAAATAGCGATCATGAGAGACGATGATCACTGTGTTCTGGAAGCGGGAGAGAAACTCATCCAACCAGGTAATGGTCTTCAGGTCGAGCTGGTTGGTGGGCTCGTCCAGAAGCAGAATATCCGGGTTGCCGAACAGGGCCTGGGCCAGAAGCACCCGCACTTTATCGTTGCCGTCAAGTTCCTTCATTTTTTTCTGACGCATCTCTTCCGGGATGCCGAGGCCGCTTAAAAGCACCGCGACCTCTGTCTCTGCCTCATAACCGTTCATTTCACCGAACCTGGCTTCCAGCTCTCCGGAACGGATGCCGTCTTCCTCGGTAAAATCAGCCTTGGAATAGAGGGCCTCACGCTCCGCCATCATTTTGTAGAGCTTTTTATGTCCCATGACCACTGTATTGAAAACGGTGTGTTTGTCAAAGGCGAACTGGTCCTGGCTGAGCACCGCGATACGCTGTCCCGACCCCTTGGTAATCTCGCCCCGATCAGGTTCAAGCTGATTTGCCAAGATCTTCAGAAAGGTGGATTTGCCGGCGCCGTTCGCCCCGATCAGGCCGTAGCAGTTGCCAGGAGTGAACTTAATATTGACGTCTTTAAAGATGACCCTCTTCCCGTAGGAGAGAGCAATATCGGATGCGGTTATCATAATTGTGTCCTTACAATAAAAGCCACAGGGTAACTACCTGTGGCATAGAGTGTTATTCGGTTAGAAAAAGTTCTTGCAAGTCGGGATTAATCTTCCTGAACCTGAAGGTTCTCTTCTTCCCCTACAGGAATGGTCTGCTTCTCCAGCTTGCGCTGCTTTTTTTCGTCTTTTTTCTTTTTCTTCGCCAATTCTTTCTGGCGCTTTTGAAATGAATAGTTTGGTCTGCCCAAAATTTTGTCCTTATTAATACTTCGTGTTAGGCGCAAAAACTATGCGCTAAAAAAAAAGATCCCACAGAATGTGGGATCACTGCAATGGTCAACGTCAACTCTTACTGTCGGACAAACTTTTCTACTTGCTGAAATGTTGATACGTATATACACTATTGTGCAGAATTTGCAATGAAATAAAGAGGAATAGCCAGACCCGTTGAGTAAATTGGGAAGTAGATGTAAGTTGGGAAATAGATGTAAGTTGTTAGAATGCCAGCATTATTATCCTTATCCCAACCCTCTTCCATAAAGGAAGAGGGAATTTTATGATTTTTTACGAGTTTATAAAGGTTGCAATTAGGAAAAAATGACTTATATTTAGCGAACCAAAACAATTGTATATCTTCTCAACTGTACTAATGGGGGGGCGAGATGCCGATGAGGCAAAAAATAAAAGGAGACACAAACAATGACTGATCATTTTGATGTTACTCTCTACAGTGGTGGGCATAAGGGAGCCGAGGCCGAGTTCGGAAAGCTCGCAGAGCACTGGGGGATTCAGGAAGTTAACTTTTCGTTCGAGGGACACAATATCGAACGTACCAGAGGTGTCCGGGAGCTGAGCCGGGAAGAACTTGCCAAGGGTGATGTCAGCATGGAAATAGTCTTTGCCCGCATGGGGCGAAATTATTCAAAGGCTGAAACAATACGGAAGGTTATACAGTCTATTTTTCACATGGTCAACAATGGCTACCACATGATAGCGGTCGGATGGATACAGCCGGATGATACCGTCAAAGGGGGAACCGGTTGGGGCGTTGAGCTTGCAAAGCTTTTTAATCGTCCAGTCAACGTATATGACCAGGAACGTAAAGCATGGTTCTCATGGAAGGATAATAAATGGGTTGTTGAAACTCCGGTTATCACTGACAAAACATTTGTTGGAACAGGAACCCGAAATCTCAGTGACGAAGGCCGCGAAGCAATTCACAAACTTTTCGAAAGCTCCTTCGGACCCGCAAAACAGGATTAACCATAAACAAAAATATTTGGTTTTAGTGACAACAGATGTGGCATGGCAGGGTTAATCCGGTCGAGAGTGATCGTTATACGCCCCTGCCCCCTGCATCAGTTAATATCCCGTGTCTTAAAAAACTCTATCTCCGGCCACTCTTTCATACGGTGGTCAAGCTGCCATTCACTGGTTGTCAGAAAAGAGAGACAGCCTTCAGCATCTCTTGCCATGTTGGCCATATTCTCCTTCTCAAATTCAGCCATTTTTTTGCGATCATCAGACCTGACCCAGCGGGCAACATTAAAATTCACAGGTTCATATATGGCATCCGCACCGTATTCCGTCTTCAAACGGGCCATGGTCACCTCGAACTGGAGGACACCAACCGCCCCCAGAATATAGTCACTGCCCGTAACAGGCCTGAAAACCTGAACAGCACCTTCTTCCGCTAACTGGGTCAATCCTTTTTGAAGGTGCTTGGCCTTTAACGGGTTTTTCAGACGCACACGCCTGAAATGTTCGGGTGCAAAATTGGGAATCCCGCTGAATTTCAAAGGTTCTTTTTCGGTAAATGTATCCCCGATCTTTATGGTTCCGTGGTTATGGATACCAATAATATCTCCTGGAAATGCCTCCTCCACATTCTCCCTGTCCTGCGCCATGAAGATTGTCGCGTTAGCAAAAGTTACCTCTTTTCCTATTCTGTGGTGGACAACTTTCATTCCTCTGTTAAATTTTCCTGAACAGATCCTGACAAACGCAATTCTGTCTCTGTGGGCAGGGTCCATATTGGCTTGTATTTTAAACGCAAATCCTGAAAACTCTTTTTCGTATGGCAAAACCTCACGGGAAACAGCCGTTCGCGCGCCCGGATGTGGTGCAAGTTCTACAAACGCATCCAGCATCTCTTTAACACCAAAATTATTGATGGCGCTTCCGAAAAAGACCGGTGTCTGGCTTCCTTTTAAAAAATGTCGGCGCTCAAACGGATTGACGGCGCCTTCAAGCAGTGCGATCTCTTCCCGCAGTTCATCGGCCTGTCCATCTAAAAGCTCATCCAGAACAGGATCAGACAGATCATTAATAATAATTCCCTCCTGTCCGAGTCTTTCCCTGCCAGGTTCAAAAATATGCAACTGTTTGTGAAAGAGATTATATACGCCTTTAAAACGCTGACCCATACCAACAGGCCAGGAAAGCGGCGTACACTCAATCTGCAGTTTATTCTCAATATCATCAAGGATATCAATAGGTGACATGCCTTCACGATCAAGCTTGTTTATGAATGTAATGATCGGAGTATTGCGCATCCTGCAGACCTCCATGAGCTTTTCGGTCTGAGGTTCCACCCCCTTTGCGTTGTCAATCACCATCAATGCGCTGTCGACGGCAGTCAACACCCTGTATGTATCTTCTGAAAAGTCCTGATGGCCCGGCGTGTCTAACAGATTAATCTCAAAATCCCTGTAGTTAAACTTCATTACAGAAGTTGTAACTGAAATGCCTCTTTCCTGTTCAATCGACATCCAGTCACTGGTAGCGTGTTTGGAAGCCTTCCTTGCCTTAACAGCTCCGGCCTGCTTGATCGCCCCGCCAAAAAGGAGAAGCTTTTCCGTCAACGTGGTTTTGCCCGCATCAGGATGGCTGATAATTCCGAAAGTTCGTCTCCGGTCAACCTCTTTTTGATTAAAACTATCCATAAATTTTTCTTTGCTTGTCTTAAACCATTACACAATTACATAGCCCTGTGAATCTCAACAGTTCGACCGTTAAGTGTTGCCTCATTTAAAGAATTATACACTTTTTTAGCTGCCTGTTTTTGAACTTCAAAAAATGAAAATTCTCTATTAAGATTAATCTCGCCGATCATGTCTGGGCCAATTCCGGATTTATCGCAAATTAAGCGCACAATAGCGCCTTTGTTAATCATATGCAGCCTGCCCATATTAACAAAAAATCTCTGGCTTTTTCCTGGCTTAAGGCGGTTTGTTCCTTTTGCAGGCTTTGTTTCTGCTCTGA
>CAZRUU010000128.1:0-4569 GCA_964603235.1 uncultured Syntrophaceae bacterium
GTGTACCGTGCGGGGGTTCGTGCCATACCACGATATGGGGAATACGAAGGCTTTACTACAGGCCTGCTCTTTGGGCTAAGCGCCTATCTGATTACCATGCTGACGGATCACCCTCTTATTTTATCTGAACAACAGTTCCTTTTCTGGTTTGTAATCGCCATGATTTCGATAAATTATCAGTTGGCAGATAGCGCTGAGGTGAAAAAGGGGACAGGCTACTTTTTTATATGCGAAGAAGGTATAAGTGCCGAGGTGAGGGAGAGGTTTGGGGAATGACCTTTTTTGTCATGTCAAGAAAAAGTAGCCTGTCCCCTTTTTCCGTCCCTTTTTCCGTCCCAGCACAGAGACCCCACGCTACATGTAGGGGCCGATGCCCCCATCGCGGCCTTAAACATACTTTGTAAAAGTTACTTTCCATTATAATGCCGTAAACTGACATGATGGTGCTTTTTAGGAAATATCCTCTATGAAAACTCTGTTTATTCAATTATATAATCATTACTCGAAGCCGCTGTTATTGTTGTTGGTGTTATTAGTTGTTGCCGGACATCTATACAATTTTCACAGATTCAGCCCGTGTTCTTCAGAATATGAATATGGGCTGTATGAAACAGAAAAGGTAAATGGAACACGAATGCAATGGACCTGGAAGCGATCATATCTGTGCGAGATTGCCAAAACAGATTTTCTGGGACTGACCGTTTATGCAGCCCCGTACAATATTGATAAGGGTGGTCTCACCTTGAATCTTTTTGTGAATGATAATTTTTTAGATAAAGTTCATTTCGTAAAAAGCGGTTCCAGACGCCTTGCCTATCATCTAGCCGATATAACGGGTAAAAAGATCAGCCTGAAAACGGAAGTAAACCGAACATTTAACCCATACAAACTGGGCCTCAGCAAAGACAGAACAAAAAATCGTGAACAGGGAATAGCAGTCAGCCCCATTTCATGGAAAAAGTAAAAAAGGGGACAGGCTACTTTTTTATTAAGGGAGGAGGTTATCAATGCCGAGATTAGCAAGAGGACTTGGGGATAATCTTCTGTATCATGTTATCAATCGTGGTAATGGGAGGCAGGAAGTCTTTCATAAGGATAGTGATTATGAGGCATTCATACACCTTATGAAACAATCAAAAGATCGGTATTCCGTAAAGGTTTTTGCGTATTGTCTGATGCCGAATCATTTTCATATGGTTTTAATGCCGGGAAAAGGCGAAGACTTAAGCAAATATATGCAATGGTTAATGACAAGCCATGTTCGCCGTTATCACAGCCATTATGGGAGTAGTGGCCATGTATGGCAGGGGAGGTTTAAAAGTTTTCTTGTTCAAAGGGATAGCTATTTATTGATGGTATTGAGATATGTTGAAGCGAATCCTGTCCGGGCTGGCTTAGTGTTATCAGCAAAAGAGTGGTTGTGGTCGTCACACAAAGCAAGACTGGGAAGAGCCGCTTATGGCGCGGTACAGATGATTGATGAACTTCCGATGGACATACCTGAGTCATGGGACACTTATGTTGATACTCCATTAACTGAAAAAGATTTGGAAAAGTTGCGGCAGAGTATTGCCCGTCAGTCACCTTTTGGAAATTCGGACTGGCAGGTAAAAGTATCCAGAGAATTTGGATTGGAATCTACACTAAGGCCGAAGGGAAGGCCGAAAAGGGAAAAGTAGCCTGTCCCCTTTTTACTGCATGCATTATGATGGCTTTTACGAAGCTTAACAATAAACGGGTGATGATGCTTTTCCCGCATATGGTGATTCCCGGCGGTGCCCTGAAGTACACGCTAAGGGTGTCGGAACTGCTCAAAAGGGACGGCGCCCGAGTCTCCGTTTTGACGATGTGTCATGATCCAAAGAGCGTTGATACCCCCGAGGGTATTGAAATCATCGCTCACCCACGCGGGCCCGTCACGTCCAGCCTTCTGTTCTGGCTGCTGTATCCGGTGTGGCAGAAGTGGATAAATGCTGAGATCGCTCGATGGTGCCCTGACATTATTGTTTCTCATGTTTTCCCCTCCAACTGGTGGGGATGGTTCGCAAAGCGCGCAATGCCGGAGATACCGATGCTTTGGGTATGCCATGAACCCAGCGCCTTTATTCATTCGCACAGATGGATTCATGCGCTCAAACCGATTTGGAAAAGCTGGACTGCCCGGATACTGAGTCCGCTCCTTGCCCGTGTGGACAAACGGCTGGCTGACTATGGGGATGCCGTGGTTGCGAACAGCAGGTTTACGGCCGAACAGTTTCAGGCCGTATATGGCAGGGAGGTGGCGGGGATCGCATATCCGGGTGTCGATCTGGAGGAATTCTCCCGGCGTGGTGAACCGAAAGAAAACTTGTTGCTGACGGTTTCGCATCTGTCCGGATTCAAGCGAATCAATTTCCTCCTCGATGTGTTTGCCAGGGCAATTAAGAAAAATCCTTATCTTCGCTTCGCTATTGTCGGAGATGGAGAGACAATGGACGATCTCAAGAGGCAAGCCCGGAGACTGGGTATTGCGGAACAGGTGGAGTTTTGCGGTCGCCTGAGCGGAGAAGAGATTGTCCGTACATACTCGCGCGCGTGCCTGTATCTCCATGGGAGCATTGGCGAGCCATTTGGCATGACTTTGATCGAGGCCCTTGCGGCAGGTTGCCCGGTCGTTGCACACGCGAGTGGAGGTGCTAAAGAAATCGTCACGCCAGAGACGGGAAGATTACTTGACACCCTTGACTATGAGGCATGGGCCAAAGCTGTCAGCGATCTTCTTTCTAAGGCTGATAGCCGGACTCCGGAGGTGTGCAGGCAACGAGCGGCCTCGTTTTCCTGGGAAGCAACGGCTGGGGGTGTGGCCTCAGTAATCAGTGAACTTTTGGAAAAAAAAGGGGGTCAAGCTCCTTTTTGACAGGTTTGAATGGGAAAAGGGGACAGGCTACTTTTTCTCAACATGATAAAGACTATTATCTTCAAAACCTCTCGTTAACCCCTGTATTAATACCCTTTTCCCTAAATAATAAAGTAGCCTGTCCCCTTTTAATTCTATGCAACCAAAAAACAAAATAATCAGAAACACCCTTGCACTATTCGCGGGAACCGCGGTAGGGAACGTGTTCTCATTTCTCCTGATGGTATATATCGCTAGGACATTGGGGGATGTGGGGGTCGGACAGTACTCATTCCTGTTCGCCTTCGGGTATCTTATCGTAATCCTGTGTAATCCAGGCATGGGGTATCTCATCATCAAGGATATCCCGGCAGATAAAAATCTTACTTCTCAATACGCCAATAATATTCTGTCCGTGAAAGCAATTCTCGCGGTTGTGTCGGCCACGGCGGCTGTCTTTCTTCTTATGTTCATCAGGGACGACATCCTGATTGTCCGGAGCTTCATGATAGTGGCCATCATCTACATGGTTGCTTCCGTGGGATCGGTTTTCGAAAACATCCTCAATGCTAACGAGAGGATGGATCTGACAGCGCTGATTGACGTCATAGAACGAGCGGTTGCCCTCTGTGTCGGTGTTGTCCTCCTGTATATCACTCGATCGCTTCTGTACTTGGTTCTGGCCCTCCTTATTTCCAGTCTGGTCAAGTATATACTGTATTTTATGTTTTCAAGGAGAGATTTTGTCTTCGGACTTGGAATCGACTTCGCGCTGTGGAAAAGACTGTTTGTACGATCCCTCCCCTTCGCGCTCAGTATATCCTTCCTGTACGTGTACTACAAGATTGACACGGTTATGCTATCACTGATGGTCGGTGACCAGGTAACGGGGTGGTACAGCGCGGCCTATCGATTGATCGATGTTGTCCACTATGTGCCCCTCTTGATAGTAGCGGCGATTCTGCCCCCCATGGCGCTCTATTCCAGGAAAGACACAGGAGTTCTGACCGATATATTCAACCGTTCGTTCAGATACCTCGTCATACTGGCTCTCCCCATAGGCGTGGGAATGTTTCTGCTCGCGCCAAGGTTGATTCTGTTTGTCTTTGGCGAGGGTTTTGAAAATGCGGCACCGGCCCTTAGGATATTGATATGGGCGGAAGTCTTTGCCTTTCTCAACTACCTGGGCGGGCACCTGCTGAATATGATTGACAGGCAGAAGATCTATACGGTTATTATCGGAGCGACAGTTGCTTTCAATATCATCTTGAATCTGATTCTCATCCCGGGTTATCATCATATCGGCGCCGCCGTGGCGACTCTGCTTTGCGAACTGCTGATATTCGCTCTGGTCTATTACTGCATCGGGAGATATTTTTTCAGGGTTCACCTGTGGTCTCTGGCCTGGAGGCCGGCCCTCGCCTCCGTGATTATGGGCGCCCTTGTCATAAAGGTACAGTTCTTGCCCGTCTGGAGTATTGTGATTGCGGGATGTGTATGTTATTTTCTCACCCTTTTTATTCTGGGTGGATTAAACAGGCATGATAGAGACGCGCTCCATTCCGTTCTTGATATTTTGGGCAGAGGGTAACATCTTAAATATTAAGTATTGGCTTCTCAACTCGTTTTTCCTGTAAGAGGATGACACGAATCATACAATAAACTTAAACAGATTGCCGGACAGATAGCAGGGG
>CAZRUU010000129.1:0-4554 GCA_964603235.1 uncultured Syntrophaceae bacterium
CACTTTGTCACCGGAACAGCGGCCCCGTGCACTGGTATCTTCAAACCGGTCTGGATTGATGCCGGAATGCCGGATACCGGGCCTGCTCCATCAGGAGCATATAACGCCGAAACTCTTTATTGGAAACATGAGCTGCTCCACAGAAATGTACTGCGTAACCTTTCAACACTCCTCGAAACCTACAGCTCGGATAGGGATGTCCTCGAAAGAAAATTCGTTGCAGAAGCCCTTGATCATGCCGCTCATACAGCTTCCGAACGCCGCGATCTTTCAGATAGGTGTTTCTCCGAAGCAAACAGTACAGAGAAAGACTGGCTGGAAAGAATCACCGGGGTCAGCGTAAAGCGAACAAACAGCCTTCCTTACAGAATCGCATGGAACGGTTTCAACAAGACCGCAGAGATGCCCGATATACGCAAAACCTCCACATAAATAAAACTAATGCCTTTGAGATCTACGTTTCTTTATTGACTGACAGTTTCAACTTTCGTCAATTTTGCCCCAATCAAATAAGCGATTACAACCAGGGTTGTGGAGATGAAAATCATAATAATCCCCAGCGCGGAGAGCTGCCCCCACAAACCGTCGTCCGCGTAACGGAAGATCTGCACAGCCAGAACTTCTGTTCCCGGTCTGGAGAGCACGACTGAGAGTGTCAATTCCCGTACAAACATGGTGGCCATCAGGATCCATCCGGATACAACACCCGGAATTAACAAAGGTATAACAACCCGGCGCAGTGTATAGAAAGTTCCGCCTCCACAGACCCGGGATGATTCTTCCAGATGGCTGTGAATTTGAACAAAAGCACTCGTGAGCGGTCGAATCCCGTAAGGAAGATATGTCGCAATATACCCTATCAAGAGCGCCCAGATCGTGGCATACAGGGGCGTCTGCACAAAAAACCACATAAAGCCGACACCAACAACAATCCCCGGAAAGGAAAAAGAAAGAAAACTTAAAGATTCCAAGACGCCTGACGCGCGGGTGCGCATTTTAACAATCACGTAAGCAACGAAAACAGAAAGAGTCACACCCAGCGAAGAGCCCACTATTCCCAGGAAAACGCTGTTTCTCAATGAAAGTAAGGAGATGGGGTCGCTCAGCACTTCCACCCAGTACTTCCAGCTCATCATAGAAAAGGCCTTCGCGCTCGGCAACATAGAATAGGGAACAAGGGAAATATAAAACAGGACCAGTACTGGGAGTACAATCAAAATAAAGGAAATGATGCCGACAATTCCGAAAAGGGGATATTTGGCATTTTTGAGATCGACTACAGAAGGTTTATATCCCCTACTTGAGATTGTCACGTATTTATCGCTTTCAGAAGTCAGGTATCGATAAAGATAAATGAGTGTGATGGACGCAGCCAGGGCGCTCATGCCAATCGCTGCCGCCATGCCGTAGTCCGGAGCAAAACCGGTGGCGATAATTTGGTAGATATGAGTCGCCAACACATATATCCGCCCTGGCATGCCGATAACGGATGGAACGGCAAAGGACGCTAGACTCCGAACAATTACCAGTATGAAGGAGGCCAGGATAGCTGGCCTGAGAACGGGCAGCGTTACTCTGGCCAGCGTTCGCAGGTTTGATGCTCCGCAGACCCTTGAAGATTCTTCAAAGGAGACATCGAAGGATGCCATGGCCGGAGCAAGGATCAGATAGGCGATAGGAAGATCCAGCAGTCCTTCGACCATGATCATTCCCTGCAACGTGTAAATATTGAAGGGAGAACCTTCCAGAAAAAATATTTTTTGCAACAATAGATTGATCATACCATTGGAGGGGTTCAGGAGAAGAACCCAGCTAACGGAGAAAAGAATATGAGGAATCATCATTGGGATGATAGAAATGACCCGGAACAGGAATTTGAACGGGATATTAGTTCGGGTGTTCAAGTAGGCCAGAAACAAAGCCAGGCCCGTAGCGACAAAGGCGGAGCCTATGGTGAATATAACGGTATTGATAATGATACCGGCAAAAGCGGGGTCGGTGTAGGCCAGCGTGTACTTTTCCAAGGTGAAGCTGCCGAAGGCTCCAAGCCCCTCTGAAAAGCTCCCTATAATCAGCATGACGACAGGACATACAGTCAGAAAACCGACAATTATAATCAGGCTTGGCGTCAGTGCCGTTCTTGTATTAAATGTCCTGTTCATTTCGATAGCGCCAAACAGTGATCCGGATCGAAGTAAAGGGTAATCTCATCCCCTGCACTCATGGCGAAGGTTGATTCGATTTTGGTGAACAGACGGGTATCCCCGATAATAATATCAGCCTCGTAGGCCTCTCCGACGAAAACCAGTGAGTCCACCTTTCCCCTGAAAATGTTGCGGCTCTCCCGGGTATCGTTTTCCATCACCTTGATAAACTCGGGCCGAATACAGATCGACACGGTATTTCCAAGTAATGTGTCTGGGCTTTTGGGGCAGGTTATGGCTCCGATGCCGGAATCGATAACAGCGTAAGAATCATCAACAGCCCTCACCTTTCCTTCAATCAGGTTGGCACGACCAATGAAATCCGCCACGAATTGATGATCGGAGTTAAAATATATTTTTTTAGGAGATCCAATTTCGATAATACGGCCTGCCTTCATAACCGCTATGGAGTCTGACAGTGCCAGGGCTTCAATCCGATCGTGGGTCACATAGACCGCGGTGATCTTCAACTCGGTCAGAAAATCCCTCAATTCTTTCCGCGTTTCTTCCCTCAGTTTGGCGTCCAGATTGCTCAACGGTTCGTCGAACAGGATCACCTTAGGTTCGGCGACTAGAGCCCGGGCCAGCGCGACGCGCTGCTGCTGGCCGCCGCTCAATTTTGTCGCCGGACGGTTCTCAAAACCTTCAAGCTGCACAAATCGCAGGGTCTTTTTGACTTTCTCTATGATGTCCTTTTTTGGTTCCTTCCGGGTTTGCAGAGGGTAGGCCACGTTATTGAACACATTCATATGGGGCCAGATCGCATAGGTTTGAAACACCATGTTCAATCCCCGTTTTTCCGGGGGAACAAAGATGCCCTTTTTACTTGACCAGACCGTTTCTCCCCCAATCGCTATCTCTCCCGAGTCAGGTGTTTCCAATCCAACGATACACCTGAGCAGAGTGGTCTTTCCACATCCGCTCGGGCCTAAGAGAGTGAAGATCTGATCGGCCGGAATGGTCAGATCAACATCGGCCAGAGCTCTGATTCTCTTACCTTGCGAAAAATAATCCTTGTTTAAGCCTTGTATATTAATGCCCATTGATAAATACCGAAAAGGTCCTGAGACTGGGAACCCCAAATCTCAGGACCGTGAAGCAGTTGAAATAAATGAGAGAAAAATACCTTTAACGTATAGCAAAAATCTTCTTGAATTCGCCTCCCCAATAACGGGTTTCCTTATCCGATAACACCCGAATGGGCAGAACCGTTGCTTTATCGATCCCATCTATGGGAGGATAAACACCAGGATAGAGAACATACTCGCCCACCTTATCTGCCAGCATCTGCATGCTGGCTTTGGACAACCAGTAATCCACGAACAACTTGGCAGCATTGGGATGTTTAGCCGTTGAAACAATTGATATTCCCCGGGGAGTCCCCAGCAGAGGTTGCTCAACCCTTGCCCAATCCAGAGGGGCCGGCGCTTTGGTAATAATATTTTTCGGCATAGAGATAGCAATTAGCTTCTCACCACTCATCACCGGTACTGGGGTGGGACCAAAAGATTTGACAAACATAGGCTCATTGGCCGCAAGACCCTTGACGAATTTCATCCATGCATCGTCAGAGGAAAAAATTCTCTCTTTCATCCCTATGAGCCAGGAAATAGTTGTTGCGTGGCTGGAGGGATTTGCCATAACAATTTTCCCCTTCCATTTCGGGTCTGTCAGGTCTTCATACCTTTTGGGAACATCTTCAGGTTTGACAAGATCCTTGTTATAAATCAAGGCGACGTATTCAATACCAAAAATTTGAATCTTATCATCCTTTTTTGTCCATTCGGGATAGACGGCGGCCGCAGGTGATTTATAAGCGGCGAGGACACCTTTGTCCCTGAGAAGTTCCATGATTGGCAGGGGTGACTGGAGTACGTCGGCAATAAGCTTTCCAGCCTGATACTCGGTTAGAACCGTCGCAAGGAATTTCGAGGTAGAGACTCTCGTATATTCTCCCTCGACACCCTCATCCTTAATAAACGCTTTCATAATAGGTTGGATAGCCGTAATGTTGGCGTAAAACGATACCTTACCCTCCGCCTTTGCCTTATCAACAAGTGCCTGATCGGCTGAGTAAGCATAAGGAACCATAAAAAAAACAACCAGCAACAAAACTATACACTTTTTCATATTTCCACCTCTCTTAATCGTATGCTGCGCATGTCCTATTTTGTCTATCTTTTTGATAGACACCCCCAAGTCCTTGGAGCCAGTCCATAGTATCCTGGCAATTTACAATTACTTGATTTTCAATACTATAGAAATATGTTTTTAACAATACAATTTTTTTAGTCAGTATTTTGTCTTGCCGGGCAAAATGCAGGTGTAAGGTTAAGGATGGAAGATGAGC
>CAZRUU010000130.1:0-4514 GCA_964603235.1 uncultured Syntrophaceae bacterium
GAACAGTTATTAACTGAGAGCCGCTATCCTGCTTTTCACCATCATTTGCATGAGCGGATCGTCCGTCTTTTCAACAGCCTTACGATAAGATTCCAAAGCCTTTTTGGACTTGCCCATCTTTTCGAATATCCTTGCCATGTTGGTGTAATTTATGGATTCAAACCGCGTTCCTTTTATACCTTTCTTGGAATCTTCAAATGATTTTAATGCATTATCATAGTCCTTATTCTTTTCGTAGCAATAGCCCATCCCATAGTATGCAAGAGCGGTCAGGATGTTGTTTCCCCCGGATTTTTTCAGAAATGTTTTATAGGCCTCAATTGATTTTTCTATTTCGCCGATGTTAAAATAAATATTTCCCATATTATAGAAAGAAAGTGTGGCAGCGCGGCTGTCGGGATATTTATCCACTAGGTTTGTATACATTTCCACGGCAATCAGATACGCATCTTTCATATCATCGGTTTTGTCAGGCAGAGAATATGACATATACGCTGCCGTATACATATATTCGGCCTTCTCCTCATAGTTCAAACGGTAAAAATACCATCCCCCAAACAGGATAATGATAGCGAGCGCCACTGCCCCGCCTGTGTAAAATTTGCTCCTGTGCTCGGACATGTAGTTTATGGCTTTCCATCCAATATTATGGAATTCATCCGGTTGTTTTAATTCTTTCTCTGTTAAGTTGGCCGCCATTAAAGATCTCCTTTTATTATTTCATTTATCTTATCAATTACATAACGTGGCGTTCTTACTATCTTTCCCTCATTATTTGTAAAGGGATGAAGCGTAAATCCTTCGGCAAGAACTCTCTCTTTTTTTTCATCGCGTATGATATAATCAAACCTTACACTGGCCCGCCTGATAGTGGTTATCTCTGTTTCGATCACCACTATCTCATCGTATCTTGCAGGTAAAAAGTAGTGGCAACCCATTTCTATTACCGGTAGATTATATCCCTCTGTTTCAAGCTTCGAATAAACGATGCCGATTTCACGCATCAGTTCCACCCGACCTATCTCGAACCACTTCATGTAGTTGGCGTGATAGACTATGCCCATTGCGTCTGTATCGGCATATATCACTCGTATCCTAAACTCACCTTTTATCTTCAACAAATTCTCCCCAGTCTCCTATGAAGTGATCCATTAACAAATGACCGGGAGAGACCAGAATACCAGTATTTTTAGCTGTCATTTCATTATACGCACCGCCGGTTGCGATATTTTCTCCGCCAATGGAAGATAGCACAGCAAAAGGACTCGGATCCGATGCATGTGTCTTCAGACTTATCGGTGTCGGGTGATCGCTCAGAACAATAACTCGAAAGTCCCCCATTGTCTCTGTTCCTGACAGTACCGTTCCCACCACCTTTTCATCAAAATCCTCTATGGCCTTTATCTTTCCTTTTATATCACCCTCATGTCCCATTTCATCGGGTGCCTCTACATGGATAAACACAAAATCGCCATCAGTAAGATACTCTAGGGCCTTTTTTGCCTTTCCCTTGTAATCAGTATCGATATAACCGGTGGCGCCCTCAACATGAAGAATTTCAAGTCCGGCGTATACTCCAATCCCATTCAGGAGATCGACAGCTGATATCATACCACCTTTTATGCCATATCTGGTGGTAATAGGTTCCATCCTGGGTGCCCCCCCCTCTCCCCACAACCAGATTGAATCGGCGGTTTTTTTGCCCTTCGACACGCGTGCTAGGTTCACGGGATGATCTTTTAATATGTCACGTGAACGCTCCATAAGACTGCTGATTTCTCCCGAACCCTCCCCTCTGGGAAGCCGCCCGGCAATCGACCTTCCAATAATATCGTGAGGGGGAGTTGTTTCCAGCGAGACAGGACCGCCCTTATAGACCATCAGGTGTCTGTATCCGACGCCGGAGTGAAAATCAATAAACGGGGAAGCTAGTTCTTTATTGAGAGTGCCTATAATCAGAGCTGCCTCTTCAGATGTTATATGACCGGAAGTAAAATCTTCCATCACAGTTTCATCCCCTGCTGAACCGAAAGTTACAAGATTACAGCGAAAAGCCACATCATCGGGTGCCAGATCCACACCCATACTCGCGGCTTCCAGGGGCGCCCGCCCGGTATGGCACTCTTTCGGATTATATCCCAGCACGGACAGATTTGCCACATCACTTCCGGGTGCAAATCCGTCGGGAATAGTATCGATCAGTCCCACAGTGCCTTTTGCGGATATTATATCCATATTGGGAGTTTCTGCGAACTCAAGGGGGGTTTTTCCTCCCAACTCGGAAAGCGGATAATCCGCCATTCCATCACCCAGCAAAACAATATATTTCATCTCAGTACGTCATCCTCTATCCTGATTAATGTTGTTTTTCCGAACACAATGTCAAGCCTGTCTATCTCTTCCAGCGCCATTTGAACATCTTTTTCCCTTGCCTTATATGTTGTAATGACAACCGGCACCGCGTCCCTGTCAAGTTTTCTTTCCTTCTGAATAACGGAGGATATGCTTATGTTGTAGGATCCCAAAATTCCCGATATCGCGGAGAGTACCCCTGGACGGTCAACCGCTGAGAACCTGAAATAATAGTTTGTTGAGACATCATCCATCCCGCGCAGGTTTATGTCTTCGATCTGGTCTTTCTTATATGAACGAAGGGGAACTCTTCTCCATATTCCCGCCATAATATCCCTCGAAATATCTATCATGTCTCCCACTACCGCACTTGCTGTCGGCATCATACCGGCTCCCTGGCCATGTAGAAACACCGAGTCAGAAGCATCACCTATCAGGTGAAAGGCATTAAAATTTCCGTTGACGCTGGCCAGTATGTGATCAAAGGGTATCATAGTTGGATGGACCCTCGCCTCTATGATATTTCCTCTTCTGATCGCGATGGCGAGAAGTTTGATGGTGTACCCAAGTTCTCCAGCGAATTCTATATCCTGTTGACTTATCTCCGATATTCCCTCTCTGTAGATATCATCCAGGACCACGCGCTTGCCGTAAGACAAGGACAGGATTATTGCCAGTTTATGCGCGGTATCTACAGCCTCAATGTCGAATGTCGGATCTGCCTCGGCAAAACCGAGATCCTGTGCGTCTTTCAGCGCCGAGGCGAAATCCTTGCCGTCTTTAGTCATTCTTGTCAGTATGTAATTGCATGTTCCATTCATAATCCCGAAGACAGACTCAATGTTATTACCCGCGAGGCTTTCCTTCAATGTCTTTATGATGGGAATCGTTCCACCTACGCTTGCCTCAAAACCTATATTAACTTTCTCGTCATCGGCGGCATCGAATATCTCGTTCCCATAAGTGGCGATGAGTGCCTTGTTCGCGGTAACCACATGTTTCCCGTTGCGTAATGCCTCCAGCACGAACGTCTTTGCGTGGGTGTAGCCTCCAACCAGCTCCACAACTATGGAGATTTCCGGGTCTGTCAGGATTTCATTCACGTCCGTCGTGAGTATCTCCCTTTCAACCGGCACCGGCCTCGGGGTTTCAATATCGACATCCGCTATCTTTTTGATAACAAGTCTCGCGCCCAGACGTTTCCGGATCAATTCTTCATTTTCTCGCAACAACTTTACGACACCTGTGCCGATAGTTCCGAAGCCGATCAAACCTATAAATATATCTCTCACAATTCCTCCCGCCAAATGTGATATTGATACATCCGTAAAAAGCCAAATTTTGATAGCCGATTGCTATAACAGTTAGATAAAAGTTTCAAGGTTAAAGTTCCGATCCTACCCCGTTTTCGCGATCTCCAGCCGGGTTTCCCACCTTTTCATAAGCACATCTCTCAATCTCCCGTGTTCGGGTTTTTCGAGGTCGGGATCTTTCTCAACCAGTAAAAATGCCTCTCTCCTCGCCTCGTTCAATGTATTGGCGTCTCTCAGTATACTCGCTATCCTGAAATCGGGGAGCCCAGACTGTTTTGTTCCCATGAACTCGCCCGGGCCACGAATCAGGAGATCCTCCTCGGCGATTCTGAAGCCGTCATTTGTCTGCTCCATTACACGCAGTCTCTTTCTCGCGTCCAGACTGCCCCTGTGCTGCGCGATCAGCGCGCAGTAAGACTCCAAACCGCTTCTTCCAACCCTTCCCCTTAGCTGGTGAAGCTGAGAAAGGCCAAATCTCTCCGCGTGTTCCACAACCATCAGAGAAGCCGTGGGAATATCTATCCCAACCTCTATCACAGTGGTGGAGACAAGTATGTCCAGACCGCCATTCTGGAAATCGGCCATCACCGCTTCCTTTTCGGACCCCTTCATCCTTCCATGAATCAACCCGACGCGAAGATCCGGAAAAACATCTTCCCGGAGATGCGCGGCCATACTGGTAGCGTCCTTCAGGTCAAGCGCCTCCGATTCCTCCACCAGTGGATATACTATAAAAGCCTGATTGCCCTTCCCCGTCTCCCTGCGTATTATATCGTATACTTTGTCGCGACCCTTTTCATAAAAAACCTTTGTTTTTATGGGTTTCTTCCCGGGTGGCATCTCGTCAAT
>CAZRUU010000131.1:0-4474 GCA_964603235.1 uncultured Syntrophaceae bacterium
ACATCACATATCTTTATATAATCTATTCTGGTACCGGGATATCTTTCAATAAAGTCTTTTACTTCTTTTAGTATTATGCCTGCATCACGCTGCCCCTGATCATAGAGACTCCCGGCAAGTTTAAGTGAACGGCTCAGGCTTAATGCGGATTCCCTCTCATCCTCTTTCAGATAGGCATTCCTGGAGCTCATGGCAAGACCATCCGGTTCTCTGACAGTCGACATCCCTACAACTTCAATATCCATATTAAGATCGGCTACCATCCTCTTTATCACCACAAGTTGCTGAAAATCCTTCCTTCCGAAAATAGTGACATGGGGTTTGACTATATTGAACAGCTTCGCGCAAACAGTCGCCACTCCTCTAAAGTGAACAGGCCTTGACAAGCCACAGAGATTATTAGCTACATCTTCTACATTTACATATGTCTGGTAATTTTCAGGATACATCTGCGAATTCGGTGGATAGAAGATAACATCCACCCCTACATTTCTGGAAAGTTTTTCATCCTTTTTAAAATCTCTGGGGTACTTGTCCAGGTCTTCACCCGGGCCAAATTGTGTAGGGTTCACATATATACTGGTTACCAGACAGTCCGACCTTTTTTTCCCCTCTTCCATCAGTCTCAGATGCCCGGCATGAAGATAACCCATGGTAGGAACAAACGCGATCCTTTGACCTCGCAGCCTGAGAGATTCTGAGAGATTCTGCATGTCGCGCACTGTTTTGATAATTTTCATGTGGCAATCACTCCATAAAAAAAGCCTCTCCGCTCTGAAACGGGAGGCTTGAAAATTATGTGCTATACTGTCCTCAATTTTCTTCCGTCCCAGTCCATAGATGGATCCAAGCAGATTGTGTGCTTCCTACCAGAAGAGTTCTCCCGATGTCAAGAACTTTATGCCCGAAACAGATAGCGGATTCGGAGGAAATACAAAAGGTTTAAGTTTATAATAATATTTGCAATCTTACTCATAATAGTTTAGACTAAGTGATGTTGGAAAAATTAAAATATTGCAGTCATGTATGTTTTAGGTAAGCGATAAGTCTGCTGAATATTGACAAATCAGGATCAAGAATTAATATACTAATTCGAAATCGTTGTTTTAAAAAGCCTCAACCCACAACAGAAAGGAAAAGCAATGTCAAATCTATATATATGCAAGAAGACACAGGAATTCATTACACAACCCTGTAACGACAAAATATGTGAATGGTGGTTAAAAAATGATACCTTCTGCAACTGTACATGGGTTGCCTGTAACTATGGACCTTTTACTCTCGAAGAAGTTGGTGAAATGATGGGCGTTACCAGAGAAAGGATAAGGCAGATAGAAGCAAAAGCACTTAAAAAACTGCAACACAAGAAAAGAAAAGATCAGCTGGTCGACTTTGCAGCGATGCAAGACCTCGAATAGGATTCTATATCTCTTTTATTGATTTCAGTTTAGTTTGTCAGAAGATCTTCCCATGGGAGAAAAGACCATTAATCAATGAACTCATTAAGATGGCTTGCGATTCACCATTTCTCTTAATTCCTTGCCTGTCTTAAAGAATGCGGCATTTCTCGCGGGCACATAGACCTCCGCCCCTGTCCTGGGATTTCTTCCTATGCGGGATTCCCTTTCTATAACGCCAAAAACCCCGAAATTCCTTATTTCTATCTTTTTGCCACCCGAAAGCGCCTTTTTCATACATTCAAACACTATATCCACCGCAAAGTCGATATCTCTCTTCGGAAAATCAGGCAGTGTAATTTGTATCTTCTTAATCAGATCTTTTTTTGTCAATATCGCATCCCATGTGGAGATCTATACAAATAACTGATACCGGCATCGTCTCCTTTGAATTCTTCCGAGACAGCAGAGAGTGTTTCACTTGCGATATACCGAAGAAGACTCTTTCGTTTTTTCTCAGGATAGACAACTTCGGCCTTACCCTCTATTCCTGCAAGGTCGGACGCAACATCAATTGCGTATTCCATATTGCCAAGATCATCAACAAGCCCAATTTTAAGCGCTTGTCTGCCGGTAAATATCCTTGCATCGGCAATTTCTTCTACTTTCTCTTTGGGAATATCTCTATTCGATAATACGACCTCAATGAACTGGTTGTGGATATCATCGATTACATCCTGAATAATGCTTTTCTCATCAGGTGTCATTTCACGTACCGGAGATCCGACATCCTTGTACCTGCCCGCTTTAACAACAGTGGCTTTCAGCCCTATCTTCTTCAGCAGATCTTCTATTTGTGAAAACTGTATTATAACGCCTATGCTTCCGGTTATTGTGCCAGGGTTAGCGATAATTCTGTCAGCTGCGCACGCAATATAATATCCTCCCGAGGCTGCAACCGACCCCATTGAGACAATTACTTTTTTAAATTTCTTCAAATGCAGGATTTTATCATATATCTCCTGAGAAGGAACCACTGCTCCACCCGGGGAATTCACACGCAGAACAACTGCCTTGATGTTGCCGTCCTTCTCATATTTATTCAACTGAGTGATCGTGTCCTTCGAATTGCGCAGGACACCTTCTATCGTTACGATTCCAATCTTTTCTTTAAAAGAGAAACCCGCACTCTTTTTTTCGAATGGACTAAACGTGCGAAGGATCATAAAACAAAACACACCAATAATCGCAAGAAGCAGGAAACCGAAGATCACAGGATGTTTTCTCATTAACCTTCTCTCAAAAGAGATAATCTCTTGCAAACATATTAAAGCTTTATGCCTGACAGCATGTCACCCAAATTGGAAACAACCTTTTCACTATTATTTATATACAGTTTCTTAGATGGCTCATTTGAAGTCTTTTCGACATCCTTAACGCTAAGACCTATCTTCTGATTGACAATATCAACATTCTTTACAGCAGCGGACACAACATCTCCGATAGAATATATGTCCCCGGCAGATTTGATCCTCTCACGACTTATCTCTGAGATATGAACCAGACCCTCTATCCCATCTTCTATTTCAACAAAGATACCAAAATCTGTAACATTTGTTACCTTACCGGTGATTATGGATCCCGGAACATATCTGGAAGCAAGTTCTTCCCACGGATTTCCTGTAAGTTGTTTGATTCCGAGAGAAAATTTCTCAGCTTCTACATCAATCCCCAGCACTATCGCTTCAATTTTCTGGCCTTTTTTATAGAATTCCGATGGATGCTTTACCCGCTTTTTCCAAGAAATATCCGATACATGTATCAAACCGTCAATATCATCCTCAATTCCAACAAATATACCGAAATCAGTAATATTTCTTATCTCGCCCTCTATAACGGTCCCTTCCGGATATTTTTCTTTCAATTCCATCCACGGATTAGGCATTGTCTGCTTGAGACCGAGTGAGATCCTCCTGTTATCGGGATTCACATCCAGTACCATTACCTTTATGGCATCGCCCATAGACAGGACCCTGGATGGATGCCTTATCTTCTTAGTCCAAAACATCTCAGACACATGCACAAGCCCCTCAACTCCCGGTTCAATTTCAACAAATACTCCATAATCCATGATACTTACAACTTTTCCTTCTATCACGGATTCAACAGGATATTTTTCAATAATGGCATCCCACGGATTTTCCGTAAGCTGTTTAAGGCCTAACGACACCCTTTCTTTTTCCCTGTCAAAACTGAGCACCTTAACCGTTATCTCGGCTTCCCTTGAAAAACTCTCGGACGGATGTCTTATCCTTCCCCACGACATATCGGTAATGTGCAATAATCCGTCTATGCCTCCCAGATCTATAAACAAGCCATAATCGGTTACATTCTTTACAATACCCTTTATTATTTTACCCTCTTCCAGAGTCTCAAGGGTTTTTTTCTTCTTCCCTTCTCTTTCTATTTCAAGTATGGCTTTTCTGGACAGTACAACATTATTTCTTTTTCTATCGTATTTCAGAATTTGGAAATCCATGGTCTGCCCGACATATCGGTCAAGATCTTTTACGGGATGCGTACTGACCTGAGAACCCGGAAGAAAAGCCGGGAATCCAATATCGACCGAGAGACCACCTTTCACTCTCTCCACAATTGTGCCAGGTATTATACCTTTTTCCTCGTATATTTTTATGACATCATCCCACATCTTTATTCTGGCGGCCTTTTCTTTGGAGAGGATTAATTCGGCATCCTTTCTCCGATCCACGAGAACTTCGATCTCATCGCCCACAGAAATTGTTACATTGCCGTCACTGTCTGTAACTTCATTGAGATAAAGACGCCCTTCCGTTTTGTAACCGACATCGATCATCGCCGCGTCATCATTTATCTGAACAACTTTTCCCATGACAACCTTGCCGATAGCCACGGTTTGCAGACTCTGCTCGTAGAGTTCTACAAAACTTATGTCTTCTTCATCGCTCTGAAGCGTCACCTCCTCAATACTTTCTACTTTTTCCCTTTCTGGTTCAGTTGTTAAGTTACCCTCGTTAACCATTGATAAAATACCCCCC
>CAZRUU010000132.1:0-4469 GCA_964603235.1 uncultured Syntrophaceae bacterium
CATATTCGTGATCTGAGGGGAGATCTTGGTAATCTGGGGCAATTCGATGTAATATGGGTGCGCTTTGTATTGGAATATAACCGTACTGAAAGCCCGGATATTGTGAGAAAATTGACTAACCTTCTTAAGCCCGGCGGGTATCTGTGTCTTCTGGATCTCGACTACAACTGTCTCAACCACTATGAACTGCCCCACCAAATGGAGCAATTGATGTACAGGCTTATGGACAGGCTGGATAAGGAATATAACTTCGATACCTATGTCGGCAGAAAACTATATTCATACATCTACGATGCCGGGTTAGAAGACATACAGATGGATCTTGTGGCGCATCATCTGTTTTATGGAGAGGTTGAAGACAAGGACATTTTCAATTGGACCAAAAAGGCGGAAGTGGCAGCTGCAAGGCTTGACGATCTCTTCGATGATTATCCCGGTGGCAAAGAGGTCTTCTTTGAAGCATTCGAAAAATTTTTTCATGATCCAAGAAGCTTTACCTACACCACTATGATGCTTTGCAAAGGGAAACACCCGTGAGGGGTTGAGTCTGGGTTTCTATAGGTTATCATAACTGTTCGAGATGAAACCCCTTTTCCTCGAAGATCCTGAGACAGGCATCTACTACTTCCGGATCGTAAAGAGCACCTCTCCCCTGCTGTATATCTTCAAGCGCTGCGGCTATACCAAGAGACGCTCGGTAAGGCCTGTCGGTTGCCATGGCCTCTATCACATCCGCAACTGCTATCACCCTTGATTCAATTAGAATGTCATCTCCGGAGAGCCCCCTGGGATAGCCTGAACCGTCTAATCTTTCATGGTGCTGGTATACGATCTGGGCGACCGGATACATAAATTCGATATTTTTTAAGATATTGTAGCCTACTTCAGGGTGCGTTTTTATTATATTGAACTCAATATCTGTCAATTGTCCGGGCTTGCTGAGGATCTCCGCCGGAACATTTATCTTTCCGATATCATGTATCATCGCAGCCATGCGAATACCGTTTATTTTATCTTCCTGGAGATTCATTTCTTCGGCGATGGCGATGGCTATATCCATTACCCTTTTCTGATGGCCGGCTGTGTAAGGATCCTTTGATTCCACAATGACAGCCATGGCGGTTATTGTGCTTTCCAGGGCGGATCTCAGCATTTCAACGTTTCTTTCAAGGTCGGTAATATCTTTTATTGTACCTATCAAGCCGGTTGTGTTTAGCTTTGAATCAAAATTAGGGGAACCACTTATATTGAAGAGACGTTCTGATCCTTCCTTGGTCAAAAGTGTGCCGGTAAAACCTTTAATCGTTTCCTTGTTGTCCCTTGCCTGTTTTAAAAAGCGAGTATATCTCAGCACATCTCCGCTTTTCGCGAAATCCACAAAGTACCTTCCTATAACATCCTCTTTTTTGTGCCCCAGTATTTTCTCCCAGGCGGGATTAATGTAACTGAATGCCCCGTCGGCATCCAATGTATAGATAATGTCCGGGGCGTTTTCTCCAAGGGACCTGAACCTTTCTTCACTATCCCTGATCTGCTGGTAGGTCTTGGCATTGTTGATGCTGATTCCTATCTGGGGCGCAATTCCCATCAGGAGGTTTATATCACTATGGCTGAATGCCGTGCGTTCCTTCAAACTTTCCACCGCGAGAACCCCTTCGGACTTTCCTTCGTATATTATCGGGACGCAGATAAACGATTTAATGCCCAGCATTTTCATGAATTTGAGCGTCTTCGGTGTAACATTCCTTTTGATTGTATCGACATTCTCTATCATAACGGGTCTTTGCTCCTTGAATGCCACTACAAGTGGTCCTAGGGAGTCTGGTTTATCAAGATGAAAGATTGTCTGTTTTACAAAATTTTCCAGTTCCGAATTGTATCCATAGCCCTTGGCGTATACAAGGTGAAGCCTTTCTTCGTCGGCAAGCATAATAGTCCCCCGGTCGAAGTCGAGACGTCTCTGGAAGACATCCATGGTATGAGAGAGGAGCTGATCGGTATTCAGTATGCTGGAAGCTCCCTGACCTATCTCTTGGATCAGAAGGGCATTATTGTACCGGGCATTGGTTTCGTCCAGGAGATCCCTGGCCATTGCACCCTCGTTTTCGAGTTTTGAGCCAAAATCTTTTTTCCCTGTGTATTCTGAATAGAGAGCTGTTCCCATAACAATCAGAGAAAGCGACAGGGTAGAGATAATCCAGTAATCTTTCGGCAAGGCGAAAAAAAGTCCGATAAAGACCATACATCCCAGAAGGGCAGTATAATTACGTATCATTTTCCATATGAATGTTTTTGAGCGTTCCCATGTGATAATATAACGGCACTCTGAATCGCCTTTGTGCATGCATGTGGGATGTTCAATTGTTGCGAGTTTACCTGTAAACAATTTAGGCACCGCTTCAAATATCCCCATCCGGTTCTCACACTGATAGGGTTTTTCGATAACTCCTTTCTTTGCTGTTACGACAATCTCTGTTTTATTATTACCGAGATTTTTCGTGGAGATTGTGCAGCTGCGGCTTACCTGCGGGTAGAGCAGCTTTCCCATTACCATATAGGCGGCAGAGGGGGTGATAAATCCCCTTGTGTATTGCTGTACGACACCTGCTGCACTGGAAAGAGGGCCGTAACGCCCTGCTTCCCGTGCGATATTGGGATTGCCCGTCTCGCGGACGACAATTTCGTGGAAGCGATCAACCTGCTCTTGTGTAAGCCAGTGCCCATCATCTTCCAGTTGATAGGTGGCAATCCCGGTGTATTCCAGGATAGGATCAATATCTATTTCAGGATAAGTTTTTCTCAGATATTCTATGTAGGTTTTCGTAATCCTGATATTGTAAAGGGGGACATCGTTCATCTTTTTAGGTACTTTCCAATAAGGAATTTAAATATATATTGAAGCTTCAGCTTTGTTTTATCCTTCATATATTCCAAGTAATGCCCCCCGTATTGTGTGTCCATGATCCACATATAATACTGTTTTTCATAGGGGACATTGTTGTCTTCAAAATAGGTGTGAGGGTAGATTAAAACAGGAACATTGTCAACTTTATATATAGCTGTCAATTGGTTGAGAGCGATGGACAATACGTCCCAGGGCAGAGATGCAGGGTCCGTTATTATGATCTTGATACCATTCAGGAGTTCGGACAGATTCAGTCCCAGATCTGACTGATTGACAAAGAGGACGGCCTTCAGCTTTTGCATGTGGATCAGAGAGTATGTTTTCATGCTTCGAAGGAGGTCATAACGCTTGAATGTTTCTTCCAGCGTTTCATCATCTGAATGTTCATATTCCGGACATAGAACATTCAGAAAAAGTCCTCCGGAGCGGTTTCTGTAAAACTGCTCAAGTTCCCATGAGTCCGTGGCTGAATATTCCCTTAATAGCCATCCATCCGGGAGTGGATTCTGCGGGGATCCCGTCTGATATTCTTTATAGGCGAAGAGGTCCATGGAACAGGCGCTGGCATTCTTGAGGTCTCTGGCAAACCCCCCGAAGAAGAGATCCGGGAATTTGTTTTCAGGGCGGAAATAAAAAATCATGTAATCCATTCTTACAGATGGGAGCCGGTAGATACCGTCAAAGTAGTTCAGAAGTTGTTTCAATATGTTAAGACCAGGGTGACTGACGATCCCAGGAATCGGTCTGGCTGCAAGATGGTGGACCATCCACGCCCGTTTATATGCTCTTACCATGGATACATGTCCATATATCTGTCCGTCTTTCTGATAGGTGAGGTGTGTGGCGATTTCCGGTTTGGTCTGGTAGAGCTTCCGATAGGTTTCCTTGAAGTGTTTACTATAGGATTGGATTGAGTTGTACTTCTGGGGGTACATGAACCCTGTTTCGAAGAAAAATTTCCAGAGGGCATCCATGTCAACTTCATTGGAAACATAAACATGAGGGTCTATGATATTGAGAAGATTGCTTAACATGCCGTAGGTATCAATGTCCATGTCCAAGATAGCCAGACCACAATGCATACTTCTGTTCCCCTTTTTTCTGCGGTTGACGACCTGAGCTGTACACTTCATTTTCAGCATGTCGGAGTAGTAGTTGATGCTGAGTTCGGGAATGATCATACCAGGGACCAGCACTCCGTCATCGTTACTTTCATGTACGGAAAATCCGGTAACCGAAATATCGTAGATATCCCGCCGTATCTTTTTCCCGGAAAAGGGATGTTCAAAGGTGATGCTGGATGTTGGAGCCAGTTGCATGCGCTGGCCGCGTATCTTTTTCTTCCGAAAGCGGTTGATCTGTTTGGACAGGGGGGTTACCACAATCTCTTTTGCCGATATGTTTTCTGTCTGGTAGATGATGCGGCATAGACCGGAATAGATCAACCTTTGATTTTTATATAAATTGATCATGACCGGTTCATCAGGATTCAGCCAGTGAAAAGATCCACCAAAATCAGGTGTAACCCTGATACAGAAAGAAAGGAAGCTGAAATCCAACAGAC
>CAZRUU010000133.1:0-4463 GCA_964603235.1 uncultured Syntrophaceae bacterium
GGGGGCAAAAAATTGCCGGCTGTTGAAGCGCTTGATGAATGTGAAAAAAGGATGGATTGACCAGGGACCGGACCCTATGAGAAATGTGAGGATTGTTTGTGAATATGACGGCACTTCCTATCATGGCTGGCAGATACAGCCCAACGGTATCAGTATTCAAGAGGTGCTTGAGAAAAAGATAGAGATAATCACACAGGAAAGGATAAAATTGACAGCTTCGGGTAGAACGGACGCCGGCGTTCATGCCTTGAATCAGGTAGCAAACTTCAGAACAGGATCGGTCATAAGGTGTGAGAATCTGCTGAAGGGAATTAACAGTCTTCTTCCCGAAGACATTGTCATAAAAGACCTGCAGGATGCGGATGAGGATTTCCACGCGCGCTTCAACGCGAAGAGCAAGATATATCTGTACAAAATATTAAACAGTCCGGTGAGAACAGCCCTCTACAGAAACTATTCCTGGCATGTGCGCGTTTCTCTTGATGTGGATGCAATGAGAGAAGCGGTGATAATGCTGAAGGGGAGGCGCGATTTTTCATCTTTCTGCGCCTCCGGGTGTGATTCCGAAAACCATATAAGGACAGTTATTTATACTTCTGTTGATACGAAGGGCGACATGATTTCATTTACCATAGAGGCAAACGGTTTTCTTCGCTATATGGTTAGGAACATTGTTGGTCTGCTTGTCGACGTAGGGAGAGGAATCGTTACGCCTGCCGGATTCGAGGAAATAATGGATGCCAAGAACAGGACGGCGGCCGGTATTACTGCCCCTCCACAGGGGCTTTTTCTCAGAGAGGTCAAATACTGATGAAGATACTGGTGCTGGGACATAAGGGTATGCTCGGAACCGATCTTGTAACAACTCTTGGCGGAGCTCATGATGTAATCGGAAAAGATGTTGAAGATTTTGATATTGGGTCTGCCTCCGATTGCAGAGAGCTGGTTGAAGAATTAGGTGCGGATGTGGTTATAAATGCGGCTGCCTATACGAACGTGGATGGTTGTGAAACGGATGAGGCAGGATGTTTTTCCGTGAATGCCGATGGAGTGAAAAATGTGGCTCTGGCCTGCAGAGGGACCGGTATCAAATTGATCCACTTCAGCACCGATTATGTATTTGATGGCACGAAAGCCGTTCCATATGTGGAAGAGGATACATGTAATCCCATCAACGTCTATGGGAGATCCAAGTTAAAGGGGGAGGAGTATCTCAGGGAATTTTCCGATAATTATATATTGTTGAGAACATCCTGGCTTTATGGAAAGAATGGAAGTAATTTTGTCGGAGCAATAGTGAAAAAGGCGGAGAAAACAGGAGAACTGGAGGTGGTTGATGACCAGACTGGCTCACCCACCTGTACAGTGGATCTGGCCGCGGCAGTTAAGTTGCTTGTTGAAGGTGAATACAGAGGCATTTTCCATGTAACAAACAGGGGAACGTGCAATTGGTATCAGTTTGCCCTGAAGATACTGGAATATAAGGGCATGGAAAATGTCAGTATCATTCCGATAAAATCTGCAAAGTATGGCAAGAGCGCCCCCCGTCCTGAATATTCGGTTCTCAGTTGCAAAAAATTCACCGATGCAACACGCAGGGCGATGAGATTCTGGCAGGTAGCGCTGAAGGACTATATAGCCAGTGTATAATCTGAGGAGAATTGGCCGATGATCACCACAGACAGAGACAACCTCCGGAAGGTGTACCCAATTTCGAACACAGGTTTTGCCAGGGCCTATCTTATCGAAGGCAGTGAAGGGCTCATGGCTGTTGATGTAGGGAGTCCCGGATGCGCGAAAGACATAGCCGGGTACATAACACGTGTGTTGGGCCGGACTCTGGATGATCTGAAATATATAACAGCCACACATTTTCATATAGATCACATAGGTGGGATCGGCCATCTGCTTGACATGTGTCCGCCGCGAACGAGAGTCCTTTTCTATTACATGGTGAAAGATTATATCACGGGAAGGAAAAAGATATCCCTGATAAAGAACTGGTTTGTGGGCCTTCCTCCCGCGACAATGGTAAGCGCTCGCAATCTCAGGAGATTTTCGCATCTCGGTGTCGAGAGTCTGACAGGGATTCCCCTTCCGGGACTGAGGAATATCATAAGGCTTCCCTTCAGTCGCGACAGGATCGATTATTTCGGAAGCGAGAGAAGGAAAATATATCCTCTCGACGATCTGGGTTTTAAAGAATGGGATGCAATAAAAACTCCCGGCCATACGGAAGATTCTGTGTGCTTTTTCAACAGAACAACAGGAGAACTGATATCGGGAGACCTGATCATAAATATTTCCAAAGATGGCAGGGGAGAGCTGAACAGGTTTCACTGGAGCAGGAATGTCATAAAAGAATCCTGCGATTATCTGCGTAGTACAATAAAACCCGTGGTTATTTATCCAGGTCATGGTGAGGTGATAACTGGAGACAGTGATATGCTCGCAAAAGTCAAGACTTTTTAGATAGCGACGAGGAGCTTGTGGTGCAAGAGAAAATAGTTGTCATGCCTGAAGAGCTGTCCAACAAGATAGCCGCGGGCGAGGTAGTTGAAAGACCTGCCTCCATAGTCAAAGAGCTTGTCGAAAACTCTCTTGATGCCGGCGCGACGGATATCCTTATTGAGCTTGAAGGCGGAGGGAAACGTTCTGTAAAGGTTGTGGATAATGGTAGAGGGATAGATAGGGTTGACGTAAGGCTCGCATTTGAGAGACACGCCACGAGCAAGATATATACATTTGAAGATATCTATGAGATAGCATCTTTCGGGTTTCGCGGCGAAGCCATAGCGAGTATAGCTTCCATATCCAGGATTGAAATGCTGACAAGGAAGAAAGAATCTTTGTCAGGTATCCGGGCGATGGTAAGGGGAGGCAGAATCGAAGAGATTATTGATGCCGGCTGCCCTGTCGGCACGTCGATAACTGTCAGCGATATCTTTTATTCCACACCGGCCCGGATGAAGTTTATGAAGGGGGATTCCACCGAACAGACCCACTGTATAGACGCTATAATGAGACTGGCGCTTTCCAACCCGAAAGTGAAAATTAGGGTCGTCGCAAAAGGCAAAACAGTTCTTAATCTACTGGGAACAAAAAATCTGTCAGACAGAATTGCGCTTGTATTTGGCGAAGACTTCGGGAGACACACACTCGAAGTTGAAGGGCAGAGGGGAGATGCAACCATTCGAGGGATCATTTCCATGCCCGACCGCACGAGGGCAAACACGAAAGGGCAGTTCTATTTTATCAACAACCGGTTCATAAGGGACAGACTCCTGAATCATTCGGTTATAAGCTCTTACAGGAGACTGATAGAGCCCAGGAGGTTTCCTTATGTTGTCCTGTTTATAGATATGCCTGCATCCGATGTGGATATAAATGTCCATCCGGCCAAGATGGAGGTGCGCTTCAGAAGCTCGGGAGATATATATAGTCTTGTTACAGACACCCTCTCCAGTGCATTGTCCGGTATGTCCACTGACAGGAGTGAACTCTCCGGACCCTCTTTCGGAGTGAGAGCGGATGCGTACAGAGAAAGGGTTGGAAACGTTTTAAAAAGGTACACCGTTTTGTCGGGTACTGAAAAGAAAACCTTTAACGTAAATGTTTCTGAGAAGGGAATGAGGAAAGCGCCGGATTCCTTCGGTGGGAGAGAAGGTGGTGAGGAATTGCCAAACCTTTTCAACGAGCGTGATGTGCCGGAAGGCGCGATAAACTTCTCATCTCTCCATTACCTGGGTCAGATTGCGGGTACGTATCTTGTGTTTTCGTCGATAGAGGCGCTTATTCTCATGGATCAGCATGCTGCCCATGAGAGGGTTCTTTTTGAAAAACTAAAGGCATCCACGAAGGAGAATACACATATTCAGGGTTTGCTGATACCGGAGGTTGTGGCCCTTCGGCCCGGCCGCTTTGATCTGCTTATGAATAGTATTGACGTGTTGAGAGATGCGGGACTTGTTATTGAACAGTACGGTGAAAATACGATACTGGTAAAACAAGTTTCCGCTTTTCTGACGGAGTGCAATCTCGAAGAGCTTATTTCCGATGTAATAGAGGAGATCGGGGATACGAGGAAGACCGAAAATATCGATGAAATGAAAGACAAAATTCTTACCGTGATGGCGTGCAAGGGGGCAGTCAAGGCCAATAACAGCTTGACGGATTCAGAGGTTGCGGCATTGTGTGAAGACCTTGATTCGATACCATTCGCGTCAACCTGTCCTCACGGAAGGCCTACCTATGCAGTGCTTGACATAAGGGATTTGGAGAGGATGTTCAAGCGACGATGACGGAACCGGAAACCCCCAAAAGGGGACATGTCAGAAACCCCCAAAAGAGGACACCCCCGAAACCCCCGCTTATTGTTATCATGGGTCCCACCGGGGTAGGTAAGAGTGATCTGGCGATCAGACTTGCCGAGATATACAACGGAGAAATTATAAGTGCCGACT
>CAZRUU010000134.1:0-4461 GCA_964603235.1 uncultured Syntrophaceae bacterium
GCGAATGGTAAAAACTTATCAGGCCGGCGCTGACCAGACCAACGGTCAGGGCGGTTGTTGCCGAACTGCTCTGGAATAGAATCGTCGAGATGATCCCGGTCACTATCCCGTAAACCGGTTTCTTGACTGAAAGGCTGAAGTATTCGCGTATTCTGATATTTGTAAAGTTTTGCTGGACGGTTTTACTCAGTCTCAGCATCCCGAACAGGAACAGGATAATACCGGTGGAGAAAATCATAACGTTCTGAAACATACGCGGACCTCACGTGTGCTTGAAGTTACAAGATGATAATTACTTAGACTGACTGTCTTTCTTGTAACACAATGATTTTCTGTTGGAAAGTTTTTATTGGATGGATAACGGTACTTTTAAAGAATTTGATTGAGAAATATTTTGGTACGTTCCTGGGTGGGATTTTTAAAGAAGTGCTCGGGTGTTCCTTCCTCTATGATAGCCCCGTAATCCATGAATATGACCCGGTCCGCCACTTCCCGGGCAAATCCCATCTCGTGTGTGACCACTATCATGGTTATTCCTTCCTTTGCCAGCTTTATCATAACGTCGAGAACCTCTCCAATCATCTCGGGATCCAATGCCGATGTGGGTTCATCGAAAAGCATTATCTTTGGTTTCATCGCCAGCGCTCTCGCGATGGCGACGCGCTGCTGCTGTCCTCCGGAGAGCTTGTCGGGATATTCGTTCGCCTTCTCAATGATACCTACCTTGTTGAGTAGTTCTCTGGATATTTCCGACGCCTGTTTTTTGGAGCGTTTGCGAACAATAATCTGGGCAAGATTGACATTGTCCAGGACGGTCTTGTGGGGAAAAACATTGAAGGACTGAAAGACCATCCCAATCTCTTCGCGCACCTTGTTTATATCTGTCTCGGGATCGCTGATATCAACACCGTCAACAATGATGTGGCCATGGTCTATTTTTTCAAGCTGGTTGATTGATCGCAGCAGCGTGCTCTTGCCGGAGCCGCTCGGCCCGATGAGGACCATCTTTTCTCCGTCGAAGACATCCAGTGAGACATTATCCAGTGCCCTCAGCTGCCCGAAGTACTTGTACACATCCTTCATCTCGACCATGACGGGACTTTTATCTGTTGGCACCGACTCTGTCCTCCATGATACTGATAAGTTTTGATAGAAAGAGTGTAATAATCAAATAAACGAGAGCAACCATTGTATAGGTTTCAAAATAGTTGAAGGATTCAGCGGCAAACTCGCGTCCCCTCCTCAAAAGATCGGATACGGCAAGGATAGAAACCAGCGACGAATCCTTGAGGAGCGCCACAAACTCGTTGCCGATGGGGGGGAGGATTGTTTTGATGGCCTGCGGAAGTATCACGTGACGCATAGCCTGCGACGAAGTCATCCCAAGGGAGCGTGCCGCTTCCATCTGCCCGCTGGAGACCGCTTCGATCCCGGCGCGGAAGATCTCTCCCATGTATGCCCCGTAACAGACCGCCATAGCGATGATCGCGCTGGCTAGGGCGGGCACATTGACGATGCGGCCCAGGGCAAAATATATATAGAACAACTGAACGAGGAGAGGTATTCCCCGGATGATTTCCACATAGAGCGACGCGATCCCGTTGATGATCCTGTTTTTGGATATTCTTCCGAGACCGGTAAAAAGGCCTATAATCAGGGCCAGGACAATTGCCGATATGGTGACCTGGAAGGTCACCAGGACCCCGTCTGGAATAAATTTCAATATCTTCCAGTAGGGATCCGGGCTTGAAACCGCCAGATAGGTGACTATGGCAATAGCGCCTATGAAAGAAACCCTCCACGCCGTAAACAATCCCGCATCTTCCTTACTGGGGATTGCGGCGCCATCGCCAACCGCTATGACCGGCCGTGGAGTTTTTTTTTCCTCTTTCTTATCTTTTATCTCAACCACTTAGCTTCCAACTGCTTGTCAATGCCTTTTGCCTGTACGGCTTTAATGCCCTTGTTTATCAGACCAAGCAGCTTCTTGCTTTTCTTGTTTACTGCTATACCGTAATATTCCGTCGTCAGGACATCTCCCACGATCTTGAATTTTGCTTTATATTCATCCTGCTGGAGCGCGTACTGCGCGGCCACCGGGGTATCGCAGACCACGCCTTGAATACGTCCCACGGCCATATCTTCAAACGCCAGGCCTATTTCGTCATAGCTTTTAAGTTCCACACCTTTTGCTTTTTTGACTTCAAGACCACCTGTAGTACCTATCTGAGCGCCTATCTTCTTTCCCTTCAGATCCGAGATAAGGACAGCATTCGATGCCTTCGGGACGATGAGTATCTGGCCTGCATTGATATAAGGGAGGGAGAAATTCATCTTTTTCTTACGCTCTTCAGTAATAGTAACAGAGGATATGATGGCATCATATTTGCCGGCGGCAATACCTGCGAAGATTCCATCCCACGCGGTGTTTTTGAATTTTACCTTAAAGCCCGCCTCTTTGGCCACGGCATTGAGAAAATCAATGTCGAAACCTACGATCTGCTTGTCTTTGTTAACCATTTCCATCGGGGGCCATGTGGCATCCGTGGCAACGGTATAGACCTTTTCCGCCGCAAAGGCAGAGCTTCCGATAACCGGCATTGCAACAAATCCGGCGATCACCAGTAAAGCAATAATTATACGACTACTCTTCATATTCTCCTCCTTTTCTAAAAGCTGATTATTATCAGCTATAGTTACTATTGAGCCGGGGTATTGTCAAGACAAAAAGCCGGGCCATTTATTTTGTTTGCTTTTAAAAAACTCAAGCGATATAAGGCGATTCTGCCTGAAAGGGGACAAGTTATATGGTGAACTCATCGGAAAAAACGCGCAGACTGGGTGCGTATTTTCTGCTCCTCGTCACAACATTTTTCTGGGGAACTACATTTGTTATAGTCAAACAGGCCGTGGAACAGGTAGGGGTATTCCCCTTTCTGTCACAGCGTTTCAGCCTAGCGTTTTTAATACTCCTTGTGATTTGCCTGATTTTGAGAAGGCCATTCAGAAAAGAGTATCTCAAAGGGGGTATAATCATTGGCACCCTGCTCTTCGGTTCATTCGCGTTTCAGACCATGGCCCTTCTGTATACAACCGCCTCGAATACCGCTTTTCTGACGGGTCTTAACGTTATTCTTGTGCCGATAGCCGGAGCCATCCTATTGAAACAGCTAGTGAATCGCAGCATAAAACTGGGTGTAATTCTGGCCGCCGTGGGACTTTATCTTCTCTGCACGAATGGCAGCTGGTCATTTAACAGAGGGGATATTCTTGCCATGACCTGCGCGGTATGTATCGCGTTGCACCTCATTTACACCGGCAGATTCGCGCGCACGAGCGATGTCTACTGGCTTACAACCATTCAGATAGGTGTAGTGGCCCTCTTCAGCACACTGGTGACAAAAGTTAGTGGCAATGAAATTCTGGTCTGGCACCCGGAAATACTATGGGCGCTGGTTATCTGCGTCCTGTTCGCCACGATTTTTGCCTTCCTGGTACAAACCTCCATGCAGCGCTTTACCAGTCCTACACACACAGCTCTGATCTTCTGCATGGAGCCGGTATTCGCGGCATTATACGCGTACTGGGCAATCGGTGAGAGATTCGGTGCCAAGGGACTTATCGGAGCCGTTCTCATACTTGCAGGCATGGTTATTTCAAAGGTTTCTTTTCCGGGCTACTTTTTCAGAAAAAGCCGCTCTGGAGAACTGGATTGATTCATTTCGTGATCTCATAGAGAATTATAGCGGCGGCAATTGAAAGGTTCAGCGATTCCACATTTCCCCTCCCCGGAATTGAAACAAGCCGGTCGGCATATCCGGTCAATTCTTCCGATAATCCATAAGCTTCCTGCCCGAGCAGCACAATATTTCTACCGCTTTCTTTCACTTCGTCCGGCGAAATACCGCCTCGCGGAACCATCGCTATCATCTTATATCCCGTCCTGTCCGCGAACTGACGTATCTGCTGGGGATCGACGGACTGATATATCTCTATTCCGAAAATAGTTCCGGCGGACGCCCGTATTGCCTTCGTATTGAAGGGATCTACGCAGGAAGGACTCAGAATCAGCTGTCTTACATCAAACCAGGCGGCTGTGCGCATAATGGTTCCCAGATTCCCCGGATCGGATACCCTGTCTAAGTAAAACAGTGTATCGGAAGCCGTGTCTTCCAGATCAGAAAAGTGGAATTTCCCCCGGTGGCAGATTACTACTACACCCTGCGGCGTCTTCTCCGTGGAGATCTCCTCCATTATACTGCCGGAACATCCGTAGACCGGAACATCCTCGGGAAGGATATCGACAATCGATTCGAGGTGATCTTCATCAGCCACAACCTCCAGTATCGGATGACAGGTTGTTTCAATAGCGGCCTCAAGCGCGTTAAAACCTTCGGCGATGAACACCCCCTCCTTATCGCGGGATTTTCTCTGATGCAGTTTCCGGATCCATTTCCTGTG
>CAZRUU010000135.1:0-4417 GCA_964603235.1 uncultured Syntrophaceae bacterium
GCATAGGTGAAGGGTTTTGCCGATGGTATGCTTACAGCTACGTTGACAAACATCGGCTATTCCTTGTCGATTTTTACGGTATGGAAGCATGAATGCCTCCGTATGCCTTCAGGAAAGGTTTTAGAATTTGCTATGGTATGCTGTTTTCAAGGGTAAGAGAGGTGTAGTATGCTCAGAGTGTTTGGGGCTTGTGCAGGAACTTATTCCCCTCTCTGTTTTTCCTGTTCTTCCTGCTTTGTCTTGCAGGCTATACAGAGAGTGGTAATCGGGCGCGCCATCAATCTTTTTTCGGAGATATTTTTCCCGCATACCTCGCATATTCCAAAAGTACCCTCATCAATGCGCTGGAGGGCCTCCCTCAATTTCTTTGCCAGCTTTCTTTCTCTGTCCCTGATTCTCAGTTCAAAGTTCCTGTCGGATTCTTGGGATGCCCTGTCTGTTACGTCGGGAAAGCTTTCCGTGCCCCCAGTCATTTCGGAAACGGTTTTGCCCGCTTCGCCCAATAAGCCTTCTATTCTCTGTGTGAACAGATCCCTGAAATATTCGAGTTGATCCGGCGTCATCTTTGTTTGTCTCCGCTTTCCTAAACTGAATGAGTCCATATATACAATGCAACTGTTTTTGTAAAGAAAAAACTACTCATCGCCTTTATAGGCATCTATTATTCTTTTTATTATATTTGTTGTTGACGCTGGGTGGTCCTTTGAAGATTCGTGAAATTGCGGAATAATGACGACTTTCCCGCCTCTCTTTTCCACCGATTCGCGTCCGACGACAGTGTCTTCACTCCAGTCTCCCCCCTTAACCAGAATGTCGGGCTCGAGGCACTCTATCAGTTCGAGAGGGGTGTCTTCATCAAATATGGTTACATAATCCACCATATCAAGGGAAGCCATTATATATGCCCTTTCATCCTGGGGGACAACAGGCCTTAATGGTCCCTTTATGGCTTCTACTGATGAGTCGCTATTAAGGGCAAGAACCAGGATGTCACCCAGCCCCTTTGCCCGGTTGAGGTATTTTACATGGCCGACATGAAGGATGTCAAAACAACCGTTGGTGAAAACAAGTTTCTTCCCCTCCCCTCTTAGTATTTCAAGCCTTTCCCGCAAATTTTCCCTGGATAATATTTTGTCCATAGATACCTCTTTTTATGTCATGCCCTTGCCAGAGTAAGCACAGCCACCGCTTCTGCGCCGCTTTTCATCAATATTTCAGAACACTCCTTCGCCGTGCTGCCTGTGGTGTATACGTCATCTATCAGCAATATCTTTTTGCCTTCGATCTCGTTTCGATCTGTTACTTCAAAGGCGCCCCTTACATTTGCCGCCCTTTTCTGTCTTGAGAGGTTGACCTGCGCCTCGGTACGGATCTTTCTCCTGAGAGTGATAAAATCAAGGGGAATGGAAAACATTTTCGATATCTGTCTCGCAAGGATAAGAGACTGGTTAAATCCCCGTTCCCTCAATCTCTTCGGATGAAGGGGTACGGGTATAATCAGCGAATAATCCCCTATCTCAAGGGAGTCGTAACGGGTTTTTGCCATCATCCTTCCCAGTGTTTCTCCAACTGATATCTTTCCATGATACTTGAACAGGTGGATGACGTCCAGCAGAGTTTCCTCATATTTTCCCAACGCCCTGGCTAGGGAAAAGGGAGGACTCGACATAATACAATCTCCGCAGAGATGATTTGCTCCATCAGTTTTTGTAAAGGGCAGCCCGCAGGAGGTGCACAGGGGAGGAGTTATAAAATTTATTGTGGATAAGCACTCGGAACAGAAGGAATGCTCTTCTCCGGTGACCAGGACGGTTCCGCATGCCGGACACTCTGGGGGAAACAGTATGTCGGCAAAGCCGGAAACTATTTTTTTCGCTTCACATATCATCATTGAGTACAGTAAGTTCCTGTACAGATTCTTCTATAGACATGGCTGGTCCATCGGACCACAGACCCTCAATATCGTAAAATTCCCTCACGGGTTTGTAGAATATATGCATTATAACGTCACCATAATCCATCAAAATCCAGCTTCCGGAACGTTCCCCCTCGATTCCAAGTGGGAATATCCCCGCTTTTTTTAGTTTCTGCCCGATATGATCGGCAAGCCCCTGTATTTGCCGATCTGAATTTCCGCTGCAAATAACAAAATAGTCGGCAAAGGATGAGACATCCTTCACTTTGAGTATGACGAGATCTTCTGCTTTTCTCTCCAGTGCCGCGTTTACGCACTTGAGAGCGAGATCTTTTGAATCTAATGAAATATCTTTAATGAAAAACACCTCCCTGAGTTGCCGGTTCAATTAAATGGATTATCCAGCATAATGGTTTCCTCTCTTCCCGGTCCCACGGAAACAAGAGACATCTTTACACCGGTTAACTCTTCCAGCCGTTCGATATATTTTCTAGCGTTAACCGGGAGCTCATCTATGCTTTGCGCTTTGCTTATGTCTTCCGACCACCCGTCCATTTCTTCATAAACCGGGCGGCACTGTTCGAACAGTTTTGTGTCGGGGGGAACATATTCTGCGAACTCATCATCTTTCGTTTTGTAGGCGACACATATCTTCACTTTGTCGATTCCTGTGAGAACATCCAATTTGGTAAGAGCGATACCCGTAATCCCGGAGACCCTGACCGATTGTCTGACGAGGACCATATCAAGCCACCCGCACCGGCGCTTTCTTCCTGTCGTGGCGCCGAATTCGGCTCCGGCTTTCTGAATCCTTTCCCCCATTTCCCCGGACAGTTCCGTTACGAAAGGACCCTCTCCAACCCTGGTGGTATATGCCTTGCAGATGCCCACGACGGCGTCTATTTTTGTGGGGCCGATGCCTGATCCACAGCATGCACTGCCCGCAGATGTGTTGGAGGAGGTCACGAATGGATAGGTGCCGTGGTCGATATCAAGATGGCACCCCTGCGCTCCCTCAAACAGGATGTCCCCACCCTTCTCGATTTCCCTGTCAATTATGAGGGATGTATTTGCCGCATATTGCCTGAGACGGTCGGCATACCTGCCATATTCATCGAAGATGGCCTCATATTCCACAGGCGTGTCGTTGTAGAATTCTGTCAGGAGGAAATTTTTTTCTTCGATGTTTCTGCGCAACATCTCACTGAAGGTTTCTTTGTTAAGAAGATCGCAAAACCTGATGCCTGTGCGGGTGATCTTGTCTTCATAAGCGGGGCCGATACCCCTTCCCGTTGTTCCGATCTTTGCCGCTCCCTTGCGCTTCTCGCGGGCGCTGTCCAATCGCCTGTGGTATGGCATGATCATGTGCGCGTTTTCACTGATGTACAGTTTTGTGTCCGGGGGGAAGAGATTCCTCTCCTGAAGTTCATCAATCTCCTGGATTAATACCTCGGGATCAATGACCATACCATTGCCGAGGATACAAGTCTTGTGGTTGTGAAGGATGCCCGATGGGATCAGGTGAAGGATTGTTTGTTTTCCCTGGACAACGAGGGTGTGTCCAGCGTTGTTGCCTCCCTGGAAACGGGCGATTACATCCGCTTCGCGCGCGTAGATGTCAACAATTTTTCCTTTTCCCTCGTCGCCCCACTGAGTTCCGACAATTACTACATTTGCCATGATCTTTCCTTCGAGTTGAATTTTCCAATCTCTGAACTCAAACAGCTACATTTCTATCCTTGTTACGGATATTATATTGGGCAATCCCTTGAGTTTTTTCATGGTGTTCTTGGAAATAGGGCTGTCCGTGCTTAACACGACAAGCGCCTTTCCGTCCACCTGTTCACGCCCCAAGTGGAGCCTTGCGATATTAACATTGTCATTTCCGAGAGCTGTGGTTATGTTTCCTATAACGCCGGGCCTATCATGGTTGTAAAGCATCAGCATATAGCCCTCGGGGATTACATCCAGCATGAACTTGTTTATCCCGACAATTCTCAGATTTTGGCGCCCGAAAATGGCCCCCGAGGCGAATGATTCTTCCTGGTCGGTTTTCACTGTAACGGAAATCATGTTTTTGTAATCCTTCATTTCGCTGCTTTTTGATTCTATGACCTTGATTCCCCGGTTCTCTGCTATAATTGGAGCATTAATGTAATTTACGTTATCTTTCAAGACCGGTGTAAGGAGCCCCTTCAAGAAGGATATGGTAACGGGGGCCACGTCATAATCAAGGATGGTACCGCTGTATTCAATAATGACTTCCTTTATTCCCCCGGCGACAATCTGTGCCTCAAAATTGCCGAGTTTTTCCCCCAGGTCCAGGTAAGGTTTTATAAGGGTAAGCACTTCCGCACTGACAGATGGGAAATTGACGGCATTTTTTATTTCCCCGGTCGTGAGGCAATCAACTATTTGCTGTGCGACGGCTATGGCGACATTTTTCTGGGCTTCGTCCGTTGACGCGCCCAGGTGCGGTGTACAGATGATATTGTCCAGGGA
>CAZRUU010000136.1:0-1297 GCA_964603235.1 uncultured Syntrophaceae bacterium
TGTTTATTGTGCTGATTACATCATCCATGTCTATGGAAATAACGCCGGCCGAAACGTTGCGAAGTACGGTCTCCATGTATTTCCTGCGTTGCTCAAGGTTTATATTTGCCTGTTTCAATTCCAGATTGCTTGTTTTGAGATCCGCTGTCATCTGATTAAATGAATCCGCCAGCACCCCTATTTCATCCTCTACCAGAATATCTATATGGTAATCGAGGTTGCCGTGAGCCACTTCATGTGTCGCCTCCGCAAGATCCTGTATGGGAACTGTTATCCCCTTTGCCAGAAAGAGACCAAACCACATTGAGGAAAAAATGATCAGAAGGGTTACTATGAAGAGCGTAACAATATAACTGATTTTTATCGGATTTTTCAACAGTTTAAGCTGTTCGTACTCTTCAGACATCCTAGAAATTATGGACATCTTTTCAATTAATCCCTTATCTATAAAGCAACTGACAGCTATGATCCCTATGACCTCTTTAGGACTGTAATTTGAATAGACAGAAGCTATTCCAATTACCATGTCTCCCCCGCCTGCAGGCTGAACTATTGAAACGCTCTTACCCATAAAAACATCTTCCAGGATACTGGGGGAAAATTGGGGGGGGAGGATATCCGGATTGCCGGGATCCTTGAGAAACAAACTGCTGTCTCTGTTATCAAAACGCACATTTATGGACCCAAGGTTACAATATTTCTGTCTCTGTGTTAAAAACACCTTCAGATAATCTGCCCGCTCTTCCTCATATAACTTGTTGTCTGTTATTTCCGATCCAATCTGTCGCGCATAGTACTTTGTATTATCGGCACACTGCTGATAGTAATCCTGAGCAACTTCAAGGGATAAATTGAGCGCACTGCCCATCTTTCTGTCAAACCAGTTGTCTATATTGTACGAGAGAAACTTAATGGAAACCAGGAAAAGGGTAACGGTGGGTATAAGAGAAAGGATCATAAAAGCTACGACAAGTTTTGTCCTGAGCTTCGAACCCAGGATTCCCCGTCTCCGTTCAAATATAAGTTTGGCTAAATTTCTTACGATAAGGAAAACAAGAAGGATGATAAGAACCAGATTTATATTAATCAGGCCGAAAATCAACACTTCATTGGATATCGGCAGAAGGATTTCTATGCTGGAAAGATGGCTTTCTATATAGGTGAGAACAACGATTATGGCTATGACAACGAATATCGCGATACGTTCCCTGCGACGTTTCTTTAATTCATCGGCATTCATATATGTACCACTCTGTCAGATATTATCCTTGACGAGTCGGGACTTACAGTTTTCATC
>CAZRUU010000136.1:1397-4371 GCA_964603235.1 uncultured Syntrophaceae bacterium
CGCACCACGTATACCGATTCGCTCCGCTCCCGGTATTAATTCGACTTACAGTTTTCATCATGTCAAAGTCTTATGAAAACTGAGTCGCATTAATAAACAAAATCCTGTCTGAACCAGTCTGTTTCGAAATCCCAGAGGGAAACAAAGAAAAAAACGTATTCCAAGTGTAACGGAAGGCGAACCTCTTCAAGCTTTGCCTTCACTCTCAAATAATATCTATCGCCTTTCGTCATCTGCCTTAAAGGTGTAAACACAATACCATTCAGCTCTGCCATCGCGATCTTTGCCTTTGAGAACTCCTTAAACTGTACCGGCTTTCTGTCACGCTCGGTAAAGGCGACATAAAAAACTTTCTTTATATTATCATATTTAATAGTGTGCCTTACTTCAAGAAAAGATTCCTTTTTATCAAACCAGTAACAGCGTTCCCTCCGTAACTCTAGGATAAACGTAAAGGTGGTCGGGATTCCGGCGAGTATCGCCTCTTCCATGTTTCTTGTAAAACAATTTTCCCCCTTGAGATAAACGAGCAGATTTTTAGATGTGTTGGTTATCATAAGATCCGTTACTTTTGCATCTGCCGCGAAAGCTTCTGCCGGCAATAAAAAGAGATATAACACTATGAAAATTTTGCAGATGCGCACGTAATTGATCTCCGACCTGTTAATCCTGGCAGCCTCGTGAAATTAAAATCTCCGTAACGAAGTATACTAGGAAAAGGGCCCTTAAAAAGCAAGGTTTATTTGAAGGGGGAACTAGCAGACGATTGGTGGTCCATTCAAAAGTGGAGAGGAGCCATTGCTAGATAGACACAAACTAATTTCCGGCAAGAGAAGCAATATCATCCGCCGGGTCATAAGGATGGGCATCAATTATCTCGTCGAACAACTCTCTTTCTCCGTTAAAATAATGGACCATCTCCCAGCACTCTACGTGATCCAGAAGCTTTCTCAAAAGGATGTTGTTTAACTTGTGACCTGATTTGTACGCCACAAAATGACCTATAATGGGCATCCCGAGAAGGGCCAAGTCTCCAATAGCGTCCAGAATCTTGTGCTTCACAAACTCATCAGAGAATCTGAGACCTTCCTTGTTGATAACCTTCTCATCATCCAGAACTATCGCATTATTCAGAGAACCTCCAAGAGCGAGTCCTCTTGCCTGGAGATACTCTACCTCCTGAAGAAATCCGAACGTTCTGGCCGCGCAAATGCTTTTTTCATATGTGTCATGAGAGAAAAGCATGTCATACGACTGCTTCCCTATCAAAGGATGACTAAAATCTATGTCGTATGTGATCCTGAACTGAGGAGAGGGGAGAAGGGCCGCCTTGCCTTCATTATCAGAAACAGACACAGGCTTTTTTATCACCACAAATCTTTTTGATTTACCCTGGGATTTTATACCGGCGTTTTTCAGAAAATCGACAAATGGCAGAGAACTGCCATCCATGATTGGAATTTCGAAGGAGTCTGTTTCTACAACCGCATTGTCTACCCCCATCCCAAAAAACGCTGACAACAGATGTTCGACCGTTGAAATTCTAGTCCCATTCATTCCAAGGGTCGTTGCCAAAGTAGTATCAGATACATTTGTAGGTTCCGCCCTGATCCCTTCACTTCCCGGCAGATCTCCTCTGTAAAACATAATACCTTCATCAACCCCTGCCGGCTTGATAGTCATGTTTATCTTTCTGCCGGAGTGTAAACCCACACTCTGGCAGTTTATCTCATTTTCGATAGTCTTCTGTATATACATTCACTCCACCTTTCAGATAGAGAGAAGCAATAAGCATACCAGATATAGTTCAAAGAAATCGGCTATGCGGTTCGATTACAACCTACTTTAAATACAAGGATTATCACTGTAGAGCTCTCGCTGCGGAAAATGGCAAGCGAGACAGACTCTCAGCAAGTGTGTCAAAAAAGCCACACCTATGCTTTACTATTTGGCCTTTTTATAAAATCTTTCCTTCTCGCTGTAGATACATCCGCAATATTGTTGCCTGTACATATTCAAATCTTTGGATATCCTAATTCCCTCTTTCCAACCCTTCCTGAAATCGTGGTAATAAAATCCCACGCCATATTCCTCTCCAAGACTCTCCCCCAGATCCTTAAGAAGATTGTGATCCTGAAATTTGCTATAGAGAAGCGTCGATGTGAAACCGTCAAATTTGCCCTTTTTTGCAATATGCGCGGTATATTCCATGCGCAAGTGATAACAGTATTGGCATCTCATTTCTTCTCTGAAAACTACACCTCTGAGAAACTCTTCCATGGGATAATCATCGAATTTGATAAGCCTCATGCCAATATCCTCAGAATATTGTATTACCGTATCAAGTCTCTTTTTGTATTCCGTATAGGGATGGATATTAGGGTTATAGAAAATGCCTGTAACTTCGTGCCCATCTTTTTTCAATATATCAAGGGGGTAAATAGCGCACGGTGCACAACATATATGAAGTAATATTTTCATAAGTCAGTTATCAGTTGCCGGTTTACAACTACCTCATTGATCAGCTGTAATGATCTCACAAAAACCCCGATCCCCATTCAGTATTCGATGTTCATCTCCGACCCCTTGATTTCTTATAACCCTACACCTCTTCTGGAGATGACCCAAATAATTCTTTCTGGTTCCTATCAGTCCATGGTCTTCCAAAGTGTTGATACGCAAGTTTTGTCGCCACTCTTCCCCTCGTTGTGCGATGTAGAAACCCCTCCTGTATAAGAAACGGCTCATAGACATCTTCAATGGTATTCTTTTCTTCACCTATCGAGGATGAAAGGCTGTCAATACCAACAGGCCCACCATCGAATTTGTCAATCAAGGTGAGCAAGATCTGTCTATCCATGAAATCAAATCCCCTGTAATCTACCTCCAGCATCTCCAGGGCATCAGTTGCAACAGCTTCTGTGATCACACCATCAGCCCTTACCTGGGCAAAGTCACGAACCCTCTTGAGGAG
>CAZRUU010000137.1:0-4362 GCA_964603235.1 uncultured Syntrophaceae bacterium
TAATTGAATCTTCCGACAGGGCCGCGCAGTGTATGAGCTCGCTTATGCATTTTGCCGAAAATCAGAAAAAAATCAAAGTGATGCGCATGCCAGAGGCAAAGGTTACAGAGCGAGTGGGAGTCAAAGAACTATTCAGGAAGGTAGCGGACGAGTCGAGGCATAACCTTCTTGAAACGGAATCAAGGGATCTTCTCAGCGAATACGGTGTTTCCCTGCCGGATGCGGCGCTGGTGAAAACTTCTGCCGAAGCGGTGGACGCTGCAGGAAGGCTGGGATATCCTCTGGCAATTAAGATAGTCAGTCCCGACATTATTCACAAATCGGATGCGGGTGGAATCAAACTGAACCTTTCAAACTCGGATGAGGTAAAGGCGGCGTTCGAAGAAATTATGAAGAATGCCGGGAAGGTTGCATCACGCGAAAACATTCGAGGAGCATTGCTTTCGCCGATGGTATCCCCCGGGCAGGAATGTATTATCGGGATGATTCGGGATGCCCAATTCGGGCCCGTTATCATGTTTGGTCTGGGGGGAATATTTGTAGAGGTGCTGAAAGATGTTTCTTTCAGGGTAGCCCCGCCGGCTGATGAAGATATTGATGAGATGATCAAAGAGATTAAGGGTTACAAGATTCTGACCGGCGTGAGAGGGGAGAAACCGAAGGACATCGAAGCGATAAAAGGTGTTCTAACAAAATTGTCCGAGATCGTGATCGATAATCCGGAAATAACTGAGATTGATCTCAATCCGGTGATTGTTCACGAGAAGGGGTTGTCAATTGTGGATTCACGGGTACTGATTGCATAAGTTCTTGATCAAATACAGAGGAGAGGTGGAAAGATGAACTTTGAATGCATAATTTATGAAAAAGAGGATGGTATAGCTACTATTAAATTGAACAGACCACAGGTTTTGAACGCCATGAACAAGCAACTTTGGCTCGATTTTCAGGTTGCCCTGGAGGATGTTAAAAACGATTCCGAGCTCAAGGTGTTGATTATTACCGGAGAGGGAAGGGCCTTTTCCACAGGGGCGGATCTCAAAGATTCAAAGGACAGATCCATTGAGGCATATCGTGATTATCTTGTTGAACTGCAGGAGGCGTCAAGGAAGATTATCCGATTTGAGAAACCGACTATAGCGGCCATTAACGGGTATGCCCTTGGTTCGGGGTATGAGTTGGGACTCGCGTGCGATGTCAGGATTGCGGCGGAAGATGCCAAGATAGGTTCACCCGAGGCCAGTGTAACGTCCTCTGTCACGGGTGGTGCCATGAGACTTGTGCAGGATCTGATAGGGCCCGGTAAAGCCAAGGAACTCCTCTTTACCGCTGAGTATATAGATGGTAAAGAGGCCGAGAGAATAGGCTTGGTCAATAAAGCCGTTCCCCTTGACCGGCTGATGGATGAGACCATTGAAATGGCAAAAAAGATGGCGGCTAATTCATCTTTTTCCATCAAGATGATCAAAAGAGGGCTCAATATGGCGCGTGGCGAGGTGAGCCTCGAGGCGCTTATGGAGTATGAGGTCGAGGCATGTTTGGCTTGTGTTTCGACGAAAGAGAGACAGGACTCTCTCAAGGATTTCGAAGGGAGAAAGAAATAAGGATAAGCAGTAACAACCAACAATTTTATGGCTTTATCCCCATTTGCCCCCTTTCGTCGAGGGCATTCAAGGGATGTTTAAAAAGAGGTAAAGATACGTTGTGTTCGCTCTTTTTATAACCCGTCACCGCAAATAAGGAGGAATTTATATGAGGAGATTGAAAAACACACTTTCGTTGCTGGTTGTTGTTTTGTTTGTTATATCGATGGTTCCTGTTGCTCTTGCTGAAGAGGGGGGGAAGATCAACATCAATACTGCCTCGGTGGAAGAGCTGATTAAGCTGAACAGGATCGGGCCAAAATATGCCGAGAGGATAGTTCAGTACAGGGAAACCAACGGCCCCTTTGTTAATGTGGAGGATATCGTGATGGTGAAAGGTATCGGGCCGAAGACACTGGAAGCAAATAAAGATGTAATCACCGTTAAATAGATCTGTTTGTATAATACCGGATGGCGGGTTATAAAAGAGTGGAACTCAAAGTTATTATGGATTCTTTGGACAGAAAAATTCTTAACATAGTACAGCGTGAATTTCCCCTTAATGCAAGGCCGTTCAAGGTTTTGGGCGCGAGGGTGGGCATGGATGAGGATGATGTCCTGGAACGTATCAGGCGGCTTAAAAACAACGGGATTGTCCGCAGGATAGGAGCTGTTTTTGATACCGGAAATCTCGGGTTTACAAGCACGCTTTGTGCCGCGAAAGTGCCCGCCGGAAGGATGGAGCAATTTGTGGGTGTTGTCAATTCATACAGAGGAGTTACTCATAATTACCTGAGAGAGCATGAATATAATGTGTGGTTTACATTTATAGCGTCCACTGGCGGAGAAATTGAAAAGTCGCTATTGGATATATCGAGAGAGACCGGTATTACCGGTATTATTAACATGCCGGTCAAGCGCAGATTCAAGGTCGATGCGAGATTTAAACTGTGACGGCTTCGTAAATCCTGATGAGTCGGGATTTACGAAAAGCGTTGAGCCGTTAATCTCTTCCCCCGCCTTCCGATTGCTGCAGGTCACTTTCCATTATAGTGCTGTAAAGTGATATAATAAAGTTTTCTGAGAGTCCGTCAACATTAGATATCTGTTTCTGTTTATTATTGTTTGACTTCACAAAACCACTGTGTTATAGGCGGTTCGGCGATGGGGAAGACCGGTAATAAGACCAGCAAAAAGAAGGTAATGTTCCAGATGGGATATGCTTCGAGCCTTGGCATTGCCATGGTTATTGCGATTTTTGGCTGTCTTATGATCGGGTTGTATCTTGACAGAAAACTGGGGACAAATAATGTTTTTACCCCCTTGTTTTTATTGATAGGTGTTGCCGCGGGTTTCAGAAATTTTTACCTTTTTATAAAAAGTACCTTTCCAGATGATGCTGAAAGCCCGGATAAGGATATGGAAAATGGTCGACACAAAGAAAACCATCATGCAGAGAAACATTGAAATAGGAAACTGGGTGGTGCTTGGTGTATTCTCTATAGTCAGTTTTCTGTTTATGTCAGGCAGGTTTACGATGGGAGTGCTGTCGGGAGGTCTTATAAGCATAGTAAATTTTAGCTGGCTCTCCAGGGATCTCAGAATTGTCTTTCTGAAACACGCGGACAAAGCAACGCCCTTTATAATTGTGAAGTATTATATAAGGTTTATCTTTATGGGAATTGTGCTCTTTTTTGTCATAACCAGGATGTCGGTTGATATCTTCGGACTTCTTCTCGGTCTTTCAGTGGTTGTGATCAATATTATATTGACAGTTATAGGCGCGAATTTGAAAAACCCTTTAAGGAGGTTCAGAAAGAAAAATGCATCCCTTTTTATTCTTAGATAAACTTCCGCTTCCACCTCATGTGACATATACATGGGTTATTATGTTGTTGCTGGCCCTGCTTTCTTTTCTTGCAACGCGGAAACTCAGTATATATCCCGGAAAAATGCAGCATGTGTTTGAGGTAATTCTAGGGGGTATAAAGAGCCTGGTACTTGATGTCATGGGGCCTGAAGGTCTTAAATTTTTCCCTCTGATAGCAACGATTGCCATTTTCATTCTGACAGCCAATCTACTGGGTATTATCCCAGGGTTTGAGTCGCCGACAAGCAGTCTCAATACTACCGTTGCCATAGCGCTTGTTGTAGTTATTATAACGCATGTTGTGGGAATCTGGGTGCATGGTTTCAAGTATGTGAAACAGTTCTTGGGACCTGTATGGTGGTTGGCTCCCATCATGTTGCCCATTGAACTTGTGAGCCACATCGCACGCCCTCTTTCTCTTTCAGTGCGTCTGTTCGGTAATATTATGGGTGAGGATCTTGTGGTGGCAATTATCTTGTTGCTGGTTCCCTTTCTTGTTCCCCTCCCTATTTTTGTGCTTATGATCTTTACATCCGTCATCCAGACCCTGGTCTTTATTATGCTGTCAATGATATACATACAGCTGGCGATGGAAGAGGCACATTAGTAAGTTAGAAATTATTTTCTGCGTTTTTTGGCAGAAAATAATTTCATTAACGCACTTATCCCGTTTATCGGGGTTAGAAAAACAGGAAATGTCTAAATTTAGATTGGGGGTCGGCCTGATTTTTATCGGGATGGCCCCCTTTGTTTTTATTCGAAGGTAATCTTGTATTTTCCCAGTTTTCTCTCAAAGGTGGGTCGGGAGATTCCCAGTATCCCGCAGATTTCTCCTTTGTTCTTATCGTTTTCCCTGATAACCTTTTTTATGTGCCTCTTTTCTATTTCGTCGAGGGACATGGATTTTCC
>CAZRUU010000138.1:0-4351 GCA_964603235.1 uncultured Syntrophaceae bacterium
TGAAACATTCCAATCCCTGCGGCGCGGCAACATCGGACGGCAGCCTTAAAGACGCGTACGTCAAGGCCATGGCAACCGACCCGGTATCGGCCTTCGGCGGCATTGTCAGCTTCAACAGATCCGTTGACATGGAAACGGCAGAGGAACTCGCGAAAACGTTCGTCGAGGTTATCATCGCTCCCGGGTTCGACAAAGACGCCCTCGACATACTGACTGCTAAGAAAAATGTGCGCCTGCTGGAAATTCCGGCCCCATCCGGAACCCAATCGGAGGAACTCGATTTCAGACGAGTCGTGGGAGGCCTCCTCGTACAGGAAAGGGACCCGGGTAAAGACGATATCATGAAGGCCGATGTGGTGACCAAAAGGGCGCCCACACAAGATGAATATCAGGCGCTCGACTTTGCCTGGCGGGTGGTCAAAAATGTGAAATCCAATGCCATCGTCTTCGCGACAAAAGACCAGCTCGTCGGGGTCGGCGCGGGGCAGATGAGCAGGGTGGATTCGGTACATATAGCAAAAATGAAGGCAAATCTGCCCACTCAGGGAACCGTGCTCGCGTCCGATGCCTTCTTCCCCTTCAGGGACGGCGTTGATATGGCGGCAGAGGCAGGTGTTACGGCCATCGTACAGCCGGGCGGATCAATCCGTGATGAAGAAGCCATACAGGCCGCGGACGAACACGGCATCGCGATGATCTTTACGGGCAAGAGACACTTCAGGCATTAGAATTCCGGCAGGAAGTTATCGTCCGGAGTTGTTCAGATTTAAACTGAGTTTTTTAAACAGAGGATTGATACGATCTGGCTAAGATCGTATCAATCCGGCTTATGTTACACACAGACAGTCTCTGCCCACGCGTTTCGCTTGGTTACTACAGCGGAATGTTATTGTGCTTTTTGGGCACCCTTACTTCCTGTTTGTCCTTGAATGCCTCAAGAATCGCTACAACTCTTTTCCTCGTTTCCCTCGGCGCAATGATCTCGTCAACAATCCCTAACTCTGCTACAAAATATGGATTATTGAATTTCTTTTCATAGGCTGCCACCAATTCCTTGCGCTTGGCTTCCGGGTCCTCCGCACCCTTAATCTCCTTACGGTAAATTATGTTGCATGCCCCTTCCGCACCCATAACTGCTATCTGTGCGGTAGGCCAAGCCATAACGTAATCGGCTCCAAGAGACTTGGAACACATGCCTATGTATGCTCCACCATAGTCTTTGCGAACATCTACGGTAATCTTGGGAACAGTGGCTTCAGAATATGCGTGAAGAAGCTTGGCGCCGTGCCTGATAATGCCAGCCCATTCCTGCTGTGTTCCGGGCATATACCCGGGAACATCGGCAAAAGTTAGAAGCGGGAGATTGAAAGCGTCGCAGAACCGGATAAACCGCGCTGCCTTGTCGGAAGAATTGTAATCCAAGACACCTGCGGAGAATTTTGGATTATTGGCAATAACACCAACGGGTTTTCCCATAATTCTTATGAAGGCTACGGTGATACTCGGCGCCCAAAGCTCGTGGGATTCAAACATTTCATTGTCGTCCGCTACTGACATGATAACCTTTTTCATATCGTAACCACGAGCTGCTCTATCAGGAACTATAGTATCCAGTTCCGGGCATTCTCTATCGGGACTGTCCGCACACTCTTTGACAGGCAGAGGACTATGGCAACTATCCGGAAGATAGGACAGCATATCCCTCACCTTGTTGAGACAATCCTCATCGTTTTCCGTGACAACGTGGCAAACACCGCTTTTTGTTGCATGAGCTATGGCACCACCGAGATCTTCATGCGTGACTTGCTCACCGATAACCGCTTTAATTACATCCGGCCCGGTTATGTACATATGGCTGGTTTTTTTAACCATGAAAACAAAGTCCGTAAGAGCCGGAGAATAAACAGCTCCTCCGGCAGTCGGTCCCATCATTACAGAGATCTGGGGGATATATCCTGACCCTACTGTGTTACGATAAAAGATTCCCCCGTACCCTTCCAGAGACGGAACTCCCTCCTGAATACGCGCTCCGCCCGAATCGTTTATGGCAATAAAAGGCTTTTTGGCATCCATTGCCATGTCCATAACTTTACATATCTTTTTTGCGTGCATTTCACCAAGACTGCCGCCGGAACTGGTAAAATCCTGAGAGGCCACAAAAACCGTACGCCCATTAACCTTGCCAAATCCTGTAACAACACCATCTGCCTTGATCTCTTTTTTATCCATACCAAAAAGTGTAGACCGATGTTTTACAAACAGTTGTACTTCCTGAAAGGTGCCTTGGTCGAAAAGCAGATCTACCCTTTCACGAGCTGTCAGCTTTCCCCTGTCATGCTGTTTTTGAACAGCTTTCTCGCCACCCATGGTCAATAAATTGTCTCTTAACTCTTCAAATTCCCTGATCTTGTCTTCTGTAACTCCCATTTCTACCTTCCTTTCATGTTGATAGTTATTATATATATTGCTCAGCCACATTGTTCATGGCGCTGATCCTGTTAAACCGGCTGTTGTAATGCGGCAGATAGAAATATTTCCATATCCGGCGCTTTCCGTTCCCGGAAAGCCGCTTCATCCTGTTTTGACACTTTCACACTTCGCTATTAATAATTCCCTTCTTTTTCAATTTGTCAATTTCTTCTTGAGAATATCCGAGAATGTCTTTCAATACCTCATCCGAATGCTCTCCCAAAAGCGGCGCGGGTGCATAAACTTTCCCCGGCGTTTCAGACAAATGAATCGGCGAACCGGCAATTTTCATTCTACCCGCGCGTGGCTGGTCAATTTCTACAAGCATCCCGCGATATTTGATATGTGGATCTTCACATATTTCTTTCAAGTTATTGATTGGAGAATAGGGGAGAACTGCTGTATCAAAAATGGCGGACCATTCCTGCCTCGTTTTCTTGGCCATTTCGATATCGAGAACGGGAATAAGTTCTTTTTTGTGTTTTGTCCTGAGGGGATTTGTTCTGAACCTGGGATCTTCTGTCAAATCCTCCCTTTCTATCACTTCGCAATATTTGGCCCACAGTGCATCATTCCCGATAGCCACTATAATCCAGGATTTATCCTTTGTTCTAAAAGCCTGAAATGGAACAATAGAGGGATGAGCGCTTCCCAGGGGACAGGGAATTTCGTCTGTGAGAGTGTATCGGACAGAGGCGTTTTCCAATATACAAAAAAGGCCATCTACCATGGAACCATCATAGTGTTGTCCCTTACCCGTCTTTTCACGATTGATTAATGCGGCAAGTATTCCGATGGCTGCCTGATGACCGGCAACTATATCCCCGATAGATGATCCCGCCCTGCATGGAGGTCCCTCTTCCGGTCCCGTGATACTCATGAGCCCGCTGTAGCCTTGGGCGACCATATCATAGGCTGGCCTGGTATCATAGCCGGGAAGAGAATCATGTCCGAAACCACAAATGGAAGCGTAAACAATTCCCGGGTTTATTTCTTTAATATCTTCCCAACTAAACCCAAGTTTTTTCATCGTTGTCGGTCTGAAATTCTCCACAATTACGTCTGATTTCTTTATAAGCTCTGTCAGGATTCGCTTTCCTTGATCACTCTTCAGATCCAAAACCAGACTTTTTTTGTTGCGGTTGAGACTTACAAAATAACCGCTTCGGTTTTTATCCCGTTCACCGGCAAAAGGACCGAATTCCCTTGAATCATCCCCGTGGCCCGGTTCAATATGGATCACCTCGGCCCCGAGGTCTGCCAGAAACATCGTACAAGTCGGCGCTGCCAACACATGGCCCAAATCGACAACTCTTATGCCCTCTAATGCCATCATAATCAATTTTCTCAATTAATTTAAGGTAATAACCGCTTTCCTAGCGGGCGACTATCTCAAAAATGTCGTTGCGTGTCAAGACGATAATGGACTTTGGTAGCCATTCACTCTTTATCCCGACTGAGTCGGGATAAACGGTTGAAAAAACCAAAGAATTGAAATTAATATCCAAAATGCTCCAATTGTTGGACCTCGCTCATGTTTACACAATTTATTCGAAAAACCGTGAGCGGTAAAACCACAACAAAAAAAATTAAATTGGACAATGTGATCGAGGTTTGTCTTTCCTCCACATCCTTCTGCTATCTCTTTCTCCCTTTCACTTGAACCCTCTGGGATCACACCTGATTAATCGTAGATATCGCACTTATTTTGCCTTAATTAACTACAACTAATCAGGAGATGATACTTAAATGTTAACCGGCAGACCGCCGGGCATGGATCAGCCTCAGGTAAAAGGGGATGCCCCCCCTCCCGAACAGGATTGCCCTGATCCCTGCAAGCCGACAGGGGAGGACACGACCTTATCGGCATTTTTCTCGCCAC
>CAZRUU010000139.1:0-4286 GCA_964603235.1 uncultured Syntrophaceae bacterium
CCCGGCCACTCCATCCTATTGCACTATCTCCTCCTTTAAACTTTCCGGCAGTAATTGATGTAATCCCGGAGATTAAAGGGATGATGCCAAGTCCTTCCCTGACACATTATTGAGGATAAAGAGCGGCACAAGCACCGATATTATCAGGATGGTTGCGTAGGCCGATGCCGGACCAAAATCACCACTCCCGATACGCTGGAAGATCTCGACTGTCATGGTTGCCCATGGTCCATAATAGAGCACAATTGTTGAGCTCAATTCCGCAAGCGTGGTGACCCACATTATGATAGCCCCTGCAAGTATACCGGGAAGCATGATCGGCATGATAATCTTTATAAAAGACATGAGGGGAGGAACGCCAAGATTGATGGATGCTTCCTCAATCGATGTATCGATCTGGTGTAAAAGTGAAGATGTGGTCTTGATGGAAAAGGGCACTTTCCGTATGAAATAGGCGAGGGCCAAAATCATCCATGTGCCGGTAAGAACAACCATGCCCTCGTTATAGGTCGCAGCCAGAGCTATACCAAGAACCGTTCCGGCTATCGCAAGTGGCAACATAATCAGGAGATCAAGTAGATAGGTTACCGCGCCGCGCCTTCTCACTACCAGATAACTCACCGCTATACCAAACACTATGCCAACAACCGTTGCTACCGTGGCGAGGAAAAATGAGTTCAGGATCGGGCGTGGTGCGATACTGAAGGCCATTACGAAATTCTCAAGACTGAACTGACCAAAATACATGACAGGTCCGTTGGTCTTCGTTACAGACGCTATAATCACCACTGCAAAAGGAGCAAGCGCTATAAATACAACTGCGGTGCAAAAAGACCAGATGAGAAAGGTGGGAAGAGGCTTTAACTTTTTCACTTCCGGTGGCCTCAGGGCACTCATGGCATAACTTTTTCTTTCGACCCAGTATTTCTGCAAAATTGTCAGCCCAAATGTAATCAACAGAAGTATTAAGCTCAGCGTCCCGGCCATGGATGGATTACCTCCCATCTCGCTGATAAACTCATTATAAGCCTGTACTGACAGGACACGAAAGTCTTCACCTATCAAAATCGGAACGCCAAAGTTTTCGATGGACAGGTAAAACACAACCAGCGCGCCGGAGAATATGGCAGGGGTGATAACGGGAAGTGTCACTGTGCAAAGCACCCTCAATCTGCCGGCGCCGAGATTTGTGGCTGCTTCTTCGAGTGAACTGTCGATAGAGTTTATAGCCGCCGATACCATAAGAAAAACAAAAGGGAAGAACTGTAGACTGAAAACGAGGACTATGCCTCTCCATCCATATATACTGGGAATGTCAATCCCGAATTTGTGCAGGAAATTAAAGAGAATTCCATTCCTGCCCAACAGCATCAACCAGGCTTCCGCCCCTATGAACGTGGGCAAGATCAGTGGCAGTGTTCCAAGGGTTTTGAGTATATTCTTGCCGGGGACATGAAACCTTGACAGCAAAACCGCGAAGGGGACGCCGATAGCAACCGCGATGAAGGTGGCTATGGTGCTGACAAATATGCTGTTTTTCAGACATCTCAGGTAATAGGGATAATGGAAAAAAGATTTGTAACTGTCGAAAGAGAACTGTCCCGTTTCAGAACTGATGAAGCTTGCCTTGAAAATGAAAAATAATGGATACAGGATGGAAAGGAAAAGAATGGTAAATATGAGAAGGAGAATCATATTCCATGTAGTCAGATACCTGCGCACAATATAATCCTTTATTCCTCAATAATAACGGGGCTATCTACACCGAATTGAAAGTTTACGATATCACCTTCCCTCTTTATAGCCGTGTTCCTCGGATCAAGGACATCAATGGTGAGAACCTGCTTATCACTGTAACGAATTCTGTAACGTATTATTGAACCCAGAAAGGTAACACCCGTGACCGTTCCTGACAGTACATTTTTTTCATTCTCCAGGGTATCTCCAACGATACGTATCCATTCCGGTCTGAGCGACAGATACACCCGATCATGTACTGCGTGTGATTTGTCCGTTTTGACAAAAATCTTTTTCCCGTCTATTTCCGCATGAAGCAGTGATTCACCATTGTCATAATTGTTTACAGTAATCTCCATGATATTGCTGTTTCCTATGAATCCAGCCACAAACCTGTTTTTGGGTTGCATATAGATATCAAAAGGGTTCCCGATTTGCTCCAGTTGTCCCTGATTAATAATCGCGATACGATCAGAGACCGCCATGGCCTCTTCCTGATCATGGGTGACATATATGGTCGTTATCCCGAGCTCTTTCTGCATTCTTTTTATCTCTTCACGCATACTTACTCTGAGCTTGGCATCGAGATTGGAAAGAGGTTCATCCATGAGAAGCACCTGAGGAGAAATAACGAGCGCGCGCGCAAGGGCAACTCGCTGCTGCTGCCCTCCGCTCAACTGTGACGGGAAACGATCACCGTATTCTTCCAGTTGAATCCGTTCTAATATTTCTTTTACCTTTGTTCTTATTACCCGTGAATGCAACTTCTTTGCTTTGAGACCATATGCAACATTATCAAAGACACTCATATGTGGAAACAGGGCGTAATTTTGAAATACCATACCTGTTTCCCTTTTGTGAGCGGGGATATCATTGATCCTTGTCTCTCCGAAGTAAATATCCCCCGCGTCTGGGCGATAAAAACCCGCAACTGTCCTCAGAAGCGTGGTTTTCCCACACCCACTCGGACCAAGGAGGGTGAAAAAATCACCCTCCCCGATCGAGATACTAACATCGTCAACTGCTTTTAATTGTCCAAACTTCTTGGTGATATTACGTAACGATACTAACATAGACATCCCGCATCTATTTAATTTCCATCCAGAAATGGTCCTTTTCCGCAATCTCTACGTCAATCTGCGGGATTGTTTGTGCGGCGTACATTAGTACTCCTCCGCGCAATCTCTTGATTTCTTTGACCTTACGAAAAATTGTTTATTTCTGAACAGGAAATTCATTAGTGTCCATTTCTTTGAGGAATTCATTTCTGGATGGACACTATTTAGAGAGAATAATTTCCTTCCACTGTTTTAGTATATCGTTTTTCAGCCTGTTTGCTTCCATGGGATCAAACTCTTTCAGGGTCTTGATCTCGCTGAGTTTCGGAAGACCTGAAATACTCGGCACATCTGGCCTGGCCGGTCTCCGGTAAAACTGTTTGAATATTTCTCCTTCGATCTGCCTGCTTATCAAATAATCAAAAAATTTCTTTGCTTCCACTGGATTGGGTCCATTTTTGATAAGGGCGGCGCCTTCAGGAGCAACAAAAGCGCCATCGCCGGGATACACAATTCCCACGTCTTTTGAACCACCGGCTATATAGCGATAGGCTGCGTATTCCATAGTAATGCCGATTGGATATTCGCCCGCTGCAACTCCCTTGTATATGAGACTCGAGCTGTCAAGTATCTTTGCATTGGCAATCAGTTTTTTAAGGCCATCCCAGCCGTAAAGCTTATAGAGACCATAGGTCTGCGCATAAGCGGAACCTGACTTCTGGGGATTTGCCATAACAATTTTCCCCTTCCACTCAGACTTGAAAAGATCCTTCCACATCTCAGGTTTTTCGGATTCCTTCACTAGGGATTTGTTGTACATGATTATCATTACATGGGCATTGCTACTCGTCCAGCGATGATCTTTTCCAACGTAATTTGCAGGAAGTACCCTGGCCTCCGGAGAGTTGTAAGATTCAAAATATTCTTTTGCTCCGTCAAGAACCGCAACATCACCACTCCAGAATATATCACAGAGGGGATTGGCCTTCTCGGCCTGTATCCTTTTCATGGCTGAGCCTGTCCCCATCTTAACAGCCGACACCTTTATGCCGGTTTTTGCTTCAAAGCCCTGACGTACCATATCCTGCAGTCCTGAAGGATTAGACGAATACAGGACCACTTCAGCGGCCACTGAAACCTGTACAGTCACCATCAATATTATGGCCATCGCGATGAGAAATTTCATTCCATGCCTTTTCATAAATACACCTCCTTTAATGTAATGCGCTCTTAAAACCCTTTACAAGAAACGCTGTTGATGCTAGTTTTATAAACTAGCTATCAGCTTTTAACAAGTTTTTAATATACGGAATCTTCAAAAAATAGATTTTACGGGATTATCTGATTTTTCATATTGATTGCGTTGCTAAACTCTGAGCTATCTTACACTCTATACTATGAGGAGTTAAACATATCATGACAGGCAAAAAGACATTGTATAAGGATGCAGGTGTGGATATCGATAAGGCCGCTACCTTTGTTGACAGGATA
>CAZRUU010000140.1:0-4175 GCA_964603235.1 uncultured Syntrophaceae bacterium
TAGGATCCAGCCCGCGAAAGCGGATAGGGGTTCAACTCCCCTCTCTCGCACCATATGTTGTATAAGAATAAGCGTTATATCTGATAGATGTCTCAAAATTTACCAAAGGAGCTAAATAGTGGGAGATATGGTCGCTGAAGTGAAAATAGAAGATGTCAGTTCTGTGAAGAAGAAACTGTCTTTCGAAGTCCTTTGGGCGGATGTGAAAGAGGAGCTTGATGCTATATACAGGACTGTGGGCAAAAAGGCTAAAATCAAAGGATTCAGGCCGGGCAAAGTTCCGAGGAATGTCCTTGAAACGCACTACAAAGAACAGGCAGAAGAAGATGCGATATCTAATCTGATTACAAAACACTATGCCGAGGTTGTTGAAAATAATAATATTCTGGCTGTCGCACAGCCGGCTATAGATCAGAAGGGTATAACAACGGGCGAGAATTTTATTTTTACCGCCACTGTTGAAACCCGCCCTGTAATTGATCTTAAGGGCTATACAGAGCTTGAGCTGGAAAAGGAAAAACTTAGTATCACCAAAACCGATATTGAAGAGAGGCTGAATAAGATAAGGCAGATGTATGCAACCCTTAAAGATATCGAGGGAGACAGGGCACTTGCGAACGATGATTTTGCCGTGATTGATTTCGAGGGAAAGCTTGATGGAGAAGCGCGCAAGGAGCTGGCATCTGAAGATTACACGCTCCAGATAGGTTCCCAGAGTTTTGTTCCCGGATTTGAGGAACAGCTGGTAGGTATGAAAAAGGAAGAATCAAAGGATATCAGAGTGACATTTCCTGAGGATTATGCCACGAAGGATATTGCCGGGAAGGAAGTACTGTTCTCGGTAACTCTCAAGAGTATTCGTGAAAAGTTGTTACCCGAACTGGATGAGGAGTTTCTAAAGAACTTCGAAAAATTTGAATCCCTGGAAGACTTGAAAAAAGATGTAGAAAAGTCGCTTGAAGAAGAGGGAGAAGCGAAGATCAAGGCAGACCTTCGGAACGCCATGATTGATAAGTTGTTAGAAAATAATGAATTCGAGGTGCCTCCCTCCTGGGTGGAAGAGCAGGTTTATACCATGATGCTGAAGGCCCGCCAGCAAATGGTGCAGAACGGCATGCCGGACGAGCAGGCCTCCGAAATAAGCTACAATCTGCGTGAAGGGTTCAATGACCAGGCAACCAGGATTGTTAAAGCATCTTTTATATTCCATGAGATTGCGGAGAAAGAGTCGATCGAAGTAACCGGGAAAGATATTGAAGACAGGCTGAATGCCCTTGCTCTGAGGTACGGGCAGGATTACGAGTCTGTAAAGAGAGTTTATGAGTCTAATAATGCGGAAGATCGCCTTAAGGAAGAATTGCTTGAGCAGAAAGCAGTCGATTTTATTGAAGAAAAAGCCAGTATAACCCTTGTTAAAAAGAGCAGGAAAAAGAAAAAAGAAAAAGGAGAAAAATAATGCCTCTCATTCCTATGGTAATTGAACAGGACGGCCGAGGGGAAAGGGCTTTCGATATATATTCCAGGCTCTTGAAGGACAGGATTATATTCCTTGGGTCGGCTATTGATGATGATGTTTCTAATCTTGTCATAGCCCAGATGTTGTATCTGGAATCGGAAGATCCTGACAGGGAGATCTTCCTTTATCTGAATACACCGGGTGGTATAGTAAGCGCAGGTCTTGCCATTTACGATACGATGCGCTACATAAGACCTTCCGTCAACACTATATGCATGGGTCAGGCGGCAAGTATGGGGGCGTTTCTCCTTGCGGCCGGCGAAAAGGGAAAAAGGTACGCCCTTCCCAATTCAAGGATACTTATACATCAGCCTCTTGGCGGTTCTCAGGGGCAGGCAACGGATATCGGTATTCAGGCTAAGGAGATATTAAGATTGAAACAGGACCTGAATAACATATTGGCGGAGCACACCGGCCAGCCCGTTGAAAAGGTTGAACAGGATACAGACAGGGATTATTATATGACGAGCAGTCAAGCCAAAGAATACGGTATAATTGATAAGGTTATCGCAAAGAGGGCTTCTGATAATAAACGGGAGGGGACTTCTCATGGTAAAAAAACGTGATGATGGTGTGAAAGGGTTGCTCTTCTGTTCCTTTTGCGGAAAGACACAGGACGAAGTAAAGAAGCTGGTTGCCGGTCCCAGCGCTTATATATGTGACGAATGCATAGAACTCTGCAGGCATATTGTTGAAGAAGACAGCACTCAGGGCGCAGAAAGTTTCAAAAAAGATAGTTCTCAACCTAAAGAGATTAAAAAGTTTTTAGATCAGTATGTTGTGGGGCAGGAGAGGACAAAGAAAATCCTTTCCGTTGCCGTTTACAATCATTACAAGAGGTTATTCTCGGATGTCGAGCTTAATGATATTGAGCTCCAGAAGAGCAATATTCTCCTGATCGGTCCCACCGGTTCGGGAAAGACTCTCCTGGCGAGGACATTGGCAAGAATGTTGGATGTGCCCTTCGCCATTGCTGATGCTACCACTTTGACCGAGGCGGGATACGTTGGGGAGGACGTGGAAAATATTATATTGAGCCTTCTCCAGAACGCGGATTATGACGCGCGCAGGGCATCGAATGGGATAGTCTATATAGATGAGATTGACAAGATATCAAAAAAATCGGGCAATCCTTCCATTACCAGGGATGTATCCGGCGAGGGTGTCCAGCAGTCCCTTCTGAAAATAATAGAGGGAACCCTGGCAAATGTGCCTCCCAAGGGGGGGAGAAAGCATCCGCAACAGGAATTTATTCAGGTAGATACAACCAACATCCTGTTCATATGCGGTGGAGCATTCAATGGGTTGGAAGACATTATCGAAAAAAGACTGAACGTAAGCTCCATGGGATTCGGCGCCGATATTAAGAGCAGGAAGAAAAAGAACATAGGCGAAACCCTGTCGAAGGTGCAGCCGGAAGATCTTCTGAAGTATGGTTTGATACCGGAGTTTGTAGGGAGGCTTCCTGTGATTGGTGCCCTTCATGACCTTGTTGATAAAGACCTTGTGAGAATACTGGTGGAGCCGAAGAACTCCATAGCGAAGCAGTACAAAAAAATGTTTGAGATAGAGGGCGTAAAACTTACCCTCACAGATGATGCCCTGAAGGCCATAGCAAAGTTGTCTGCGGACAGAAAGGCCGGCGCAAGGGGGCTTCAAGCTGTTATGGAAGACATCATGCTGGATATCATGTATGATATTCCATCTAGAAAAGACATAAAGGAATGCCTTATAAATGAGGATGTGGTCCTCAACGGAGAGAAACCGATTCTGGTTTTTGAAAAGGTTTCCGAAACAGTAGAAGATAACGAACAAAAAAAAACAGGATGACAAAAACATATGTTTGATTTTAATAAAGACAAAGAAGAGACAGAAAAAAGCAGGCTTACAATTCCACTGCTCCCGTTGAGAGACGTGGTTGTGTTTCCCCATATGATAGTGCCCCTTTTTGTGGGTAGGGAGAAATCAATTAACGCCCTGGAATCCGCCATGCGGGATGAGAAAGGGATATTCTTGGCGGCGCAGAAAAGTGCCGAAATCGATGAGCCGGTTGAAGATGAGATGTATACGGTGGGAACCATAGGGAATATCATACAGTTATTGAGACTTCCTGACGGTACGGTGAAGGCTCTGGTCGAGGGAGTGGAAAGAGGGTTCATAAAAAGTTATCTGCCCAATGAAGAATTCTTTCTGGTAGATGTTGAGGAACTGGATGAAAAATATCCCAGCGAATCGGATGCGAAGATGGAGGCGCTTATAAGAAATATCGTAGAATCGTTTTCGAGGTACGCCAAACTCAGCAAAAAAGTTCCCCCGGAAATGTTAGGTTCCATGTCATCCTCAGATGATCCGTCGAAGCTTGCCGATACAGTCGCGGCGCATCTGCATGTAAAACTGGACGAAAGGCAGAAGGTGCTGGAAACCACAGATGTTGTTGAAAGGCTTGAAAAGATATATGCCCTGCTGATGGCCGAGATAGAGATACTGGAAGTTGAGGGACGTATAAGAAAACGCGTGAAGACCCAGATGGAGAAGACCCAGAAGGATTACTATCTGAATGAGCAGATGAGGGCCATTCAGAAAGAGATGGGCGAAGAAGACAGTTTTAAGGGCGAGATAAAGGAACTGGAAAAGAAGCTCAAGGAAAAGAAACTTTCTG
>CAZRUU010000141.1:0-4152 GCA_964603235.1 uncultured Syntrophaceae bacterium
TATCAATTCATTGATAAATACCGCTCCGTATATCGAGTGGAGAAGATGTGCCGGAGCAGCTATTACACATGGAAGGAGCGCAGCAAGAGTATGAGAGATATTGAAAACGAGAGACTTGTTTTCAATATCAAGCGGGTTCATGAAAAGAACCGCAAGACCTTTGGATATATCTAGAGAACAAAGTATGGTGCCTCATCTGAAGTACTCTGTAAAAGATTTGGTCATTCATCTTCTTCCATCACTATGAGGTATCTTGGAATAGATGATGAGGAGGTGAACGAGGTTCTGCTGAATGAGATATAAAGCATGAAAGAAATGACATAATTATAAATTATTTTAGATAGTTAGTTAATTTTAACTTTTTACCGGTGCATCAGATTTAATTATATCGCAAAAGCCTTATGCGTTTTAGTGATACCCCCCCCCGACAGAAGTCGGGGTATCTTTACCTAATTTCCCGGAACTTTATAACTATGTATTGCGTAACTAACTATAAATGCGAAGGTATCACAGGATGCATGCCGAATAATCATAGTTACAATTTCAATTTTGGTGAACAACAAACCTGATGTACTCGCCCGGATTGCGGGAATATTCAGCGGGCGTGGGTATAATATTGAAAATATTAGCGCTAATGTAACAATGGATCCCAGGATCACAAAGATAACCATAGTAACGATGGGGAATACTGCAACAGTTACTCAGATCCAGAAACAGCTTAAGAAACTGGTAGATGTGATCAAAGTTTCGCGTCCGAGGGAAAGCAGGTACGCGCAGCGGGAAATGGCACTGGTTAGAATGAAACTTCATGAGGTTACCATGGCTGAGATTACAAAGATTGTTGAGGAGCTTAAATGCAGAGTAGTGGCAAAAAAGTCTGATTATTGTGTTGTTGAGATAACAGGAGATAAGGAAGAAATTGATCTGGCCTTGACCAGTCTTGATGCTGTTGGTATAGACGATGTCAGCAGATCGGGAATAGTAACTTTATAACAAAAAAGGAGCATAAAGATGGCAGAACTGGAAATCGGAGGAGTTGTTGAAGAGGTTATTACGTCTGAAGAATTTTCCCTGGAAAAGGCCAGGGAGGTGTTGAAGAACGAAACGGTGGCTGTTCTCGGTTACGGTGTTCAAGGACCCGGACAGGCCCTTAATATGAGAGATAATGGAATAAGAGTGATTGTCGGTCAGCGGGAAGGCGGCAGTTCATGGGACAAAGCAGTGGCGGATGGTTTTGTGCCCGGAGAAACCCTCTTTCCTTTGAAAGAGGCAGCCAAGCGGGGAACAATTATTCAGTATCTCCTGTCTGACGCTGGGCAGAAAGAAATGTGGCCTGAGATAAAGTCCTGCCTGTCTGAAGGTGACGCGCTTTACTTTTCTCATGGTTTTTCCATCACCTACAAAGATCGCACAGGTGTTATCCCACAGGATAACGTAGACGTAATCCTGGCCGCACCCAAAGGGTCAGGACGCACCGTACGCACAAACTTTCTGGCCGGCAGCGGCATAAATTCAAGTATCGCCGTCTTTCAGGATTATACCGGAAGAGCCAAGGAACGGGCCATTGCAGTTGGCATTGCCATAGGTTCAGGATACCTGTTTCCGACCACTTTTGAGAAAGAGGTCTTCAGTGATCTTACCGGCGAACGAGGCGTCCTCATGGGATGTCTGGCAGGCGTCATGGAGGCTCAGTATAATTGTCTCAGGAAAAATGGCCACAGTCCCAGCGAAGCCTTTAACGAAACAGTTGAAGAGCTTACACAGAGTCTTATCCGTCTGGTCGGAGAAAACGGCATGGACTGGATGTACGCGAATTGCAGTACAACAGCACAGCGGGGAGCCCTTGACTGGAAGGACAGATTCCGCGACGCGGTGGTTCCTGTTTTTGATGAGTTATACAAGAAAGTTGCCTCCGGCGAGGAAGCGCAAATTACCCTGGATTCCAACGGCGCGCCTGATTACAGAGTGAAACTGGACAAAGAGCTGGAAGAAATGAAAAATATGGAGATGTGGAAGGCCGGCTCCGCGCTTCGCTCACTGAGGCCGGAGAGGAGAAAAGATGAGAAGTGATCTGATGAAGAAGGGGCTGGAGAGGGCGCCTCACCGCTCCCTGTACAAAGCCATGGGATATACCGATGAAGAACTTGCCAGACCCATGATAGGGGTTGTAAATTCCGCGAATGAAGTTATTCCCGGACATATCCACCTCAACACGATTGCGGAGGCTGTCAAGGCGGGCATACGAATGGCCGGTGGCACACCGGTAACATTTCCTACTATCGGGGTATGTGACGGCATTGCAATGGGGCATATCGGGATGAAATACTCTCTCGCAAGCAGGGAGCTGATAGCCGATTCCATTGAAGTTATGGCCACGGCACATCCTTTTGACGGCCTTGTCATGGTAACCAATTGCGACAAGATTGTTCCCGGAATGCTCATGGCGGCTCTTCGCCTTAATATTCCGACCATTGTCGTGAGCGGGGGGCCGATGATGGCCGGGAGATTTAACGGGAAACCCGTGGATCTGATAAGTGTTTTCGAAGGTGTGGGTGAGGTAAAGTCTGACAAAATGAGTGAGGAAACTCTCAAATCACTGGAGGATTGCGCATGTCCGGGAAGCGGTTCCTGCTCCGGCATGTTCACCGCCAATTCCATGAACTGCGTTACCGAGGCTCTGGGATTAGGCCTGCCCGGAAACGGAACAATACCATCCATCTCTGCCGCGCGTGTGCGCCTTGCCAAACAGGCCGGAATGCAGATAATGGATCTTGTAGAAAAGGATATAAAACCGAGAGATATAGCTACGCTTCAGGCTTTCAAGAATGCCATAGCTGTTGATATGGCGCTTGGCTGCTCCACCAATACCGTTCTCCATATTCCGGCGATTGCTCACGAGGCCGGGATTACTCTGGATCTCGACTTGTTTAATGATATCAGCAGCAGGACACCCAATCTGTGCCATCTGAGTCCTGCCGGGCATCATCACCTCGAAGATCTTGACGAGGCGGGTGGCATACAAGGGGTTATTAAGGAAATAAGCACATTGGGTGTTATAGATCTTGAATGTCCCACAGTGACCGGAAAAACGGTGGAGGGCAATATTAAAACCGCCTCGGTCAAGGATCGGGAGGTGATACGTGCCGTCGAAGATCCCTACAGCCCGCAGGGTGGCATTGCGATCCTGAAGGGAAATCTTGCCCCCGACGGTGCCGTAGTCAAACAGTCGGCAGTATCCCCTAATATGATGACGAATGAGGGAACCGCCCGCGTGTTTGATTCTGAAGAAGATGCCATGAGCGCTATCATGGAAGGCAGGATAAATCCCGGAGATGTTGTGGTTATACGCTATGAGGGTCCCAGAGGCGGGCCCGGGATGCGTGAAATGCTTTCTCCCACATCCGCTATTGCTGGTATGGGTCTCGATACATCGGTGGCCCTCCTGACGGATGGAAGATTCAGCGGCGGTACAAGAGGAGCTGCCATAGGGCATATATCTCCTGAAGCCGCCGAAGGCGGACCTATCGGTCTTATCAGAGAGGGCGATAGAATCGCCATCGATATCCCGAATAAAACCATCGAATTAAAGATAAGTGACGAGGAAATGGACTCAAGGAGAAAGACACATGTTCCCCGTCCACCCGCGATAATGCATGGCTATCTTGGAAGATACGCGAAGATGGTTACATCGGCCAGCACGGGAGCCGTCTTCAAAGAATAAAAATTCCAACAGGTTTGATAAGCTCTTAGGGTGCAACCATAATTTGAATCTCAATAGTCATTTTATCTTGCAAATCTTTCAATAAATTTGACCGTTCATCACCCTTGCGCTTCTCAGCGTTGGGTTGTCGTCAGATAATGCAGGTCGTTATGTACGTAACATAAAAGAAACAATCAGAATTGCCTCGTGGCAGTTAGATAAATTTTTTGAAATACGGGATTGCTCATGTCGGACGGTACCCATACGTGAGGTGAAAAAAATACGAATGGTGGGCAAAGATATTTGTTGAGTTTACCGGGTTAGTTTTTTCTCTGAACAGATTTCAATCAGAGAATTGGTACCTTACCACACAATCTCAGGATGTATGATTCTTGCTATTGTTTCGAGTCCATCCACGATACGGGGGCCGGGACGGCTTACCAGATCAGGAT
>CAZRUU010000142.1:0-4112 GCA_964603235.1 uncultured Syntrophaceae bacterium
TTCCGCCAGTGATTTTTGCGGCATGGGATAGGAAGGGAAGCCCCAGACCGACACTGCGCACATCCTTGGATGTGTAAAAGGGATCAAGTGCTTTTTCAGTTATATCCGGTTCCATGCCCTCGCCATCATCGATGATCTCTATGCGCAGGACGTCATTTCTCCTGTTTTCAGTAATACTGATCTTTATGAGACTTGCGCCAGCCCTTGTGGAATTCTCAACGATATCGAGAATATTCATGGAAAGTTCCAGCATGGATTACTCCTCAACATATCGCCCCTCACATCTTCCAATCGCCATTTTCAACTCGGAAAGTGAGGGTTCTTCCATAAAAATCTTTGAGAATCCTTTTCCTATATCCCTTATGCGATGGGCGTCGGATGATTCGATGAATGTATAGTCACGCAGGTCGTGATATTTCCTGCGTGCTTCTTTCAATCCTATCCTGCGGGATATTTCAAGGGCGTCAAAACGGATATCAGGGGGGATAAAACCCAACTGGCCCAGGACGCTGAAACTCTCCCGGTCAATATGGGCGGCAATGGCTATTCCGCCAAAGCTGTGAACAGTTTCGACTGTTTTTTGAAGAGAAATCCCGGTGGAACCTATCAGCAGCCTGTCATTGAATCCCTCCACCTCATCCGATTCGTTTACGATTGCCTGACACCCGAATATATCTTCCCTGTTGGTGCCGGGAAGGGAGCCATATATGATATTCTGAAGCTGTAACAGATTATCGATGTTTTCAAAGAGCGCGATAACGTGAACCTCTTCCTTGCTTGTTATCTCCATTCCGGGAAAGACATGAACCGGCTTTCCCATGGATGCCTCGATTACATACCGTACATTCTCAGACGCATTATGATCGCATATTCCGATAACATCAAGCCCGCTGTCGAGCGATTTTTTGACCAGGGCAGTGGGGTACATGTCCAGATCGGCGCAGGGAGAAAGACAGGTATGTATGTGAAGATCGCACCTAAACCCCTTTAACATGAATATGCACCCAAATATACACCCAGAAACGGATAAACACTGGGGCCCGATTTTATCTTCCTACATGCCGAGGATGGTGCCAGGCTCGCTAAGCGTTTATCAAATTATATATCCTGCCCGCTGCCTCAAATCCGGAGAGTTTGGTTACCAGAAGAGGTATTCCCTCCCGGGAGGCCTTTTCAAGGGTGTCCTTATCAGGTTCTTTTCCGAGAACAAGGATAATTCCCGCATGCTCTTTCAGCACGCTTACCGCCACTATATTCTGGTGTGACTGGCATGTAATCCATACGTCATCCTTTCTGCTGTTCGTCATGACGTCGCTCAGAAGATCACCCACATACCCGCCTGACACCTCCCTGCCCAGTCTGTTCCCGTTGCACCTTACCATGAGGTTCAGTTTTTCTGCCAATAGAGTCAAGTTCATTTGCAAATCACCTGTTGATTAGTATTTTAAGCAGGGTCCCTTTGTTTACCTCGGACAATATCTCGAAACTGTCGGAACAGTTCTTTATATTAAAAAGACCCATGCCGGCTCCGAATCCCATCTCTCTTATACGATCATCGGCAGTGGAATATCCCTGCCGCATGGCCTGTTCAATATCGGTTATGCCGGGCCCGCTGTCCTGTATATTGATCAATATGTTGTCATCTGTTACGCGGATATTAATATTCCCCTGTCGTGCATATGATATTATGTTTACCTCCGATTCATAGGTTGCAATGGCGGTTCTTCTCAAGATATCGCTCGTTATGCCAAGCCCCTTTAGTAACCTTTTTATTTCGACGGAGACCTTGCCGGCATCATCAAAATTTTCACCCTCTACGGGGAAAGAAAATTCATATTTCTGGCTCATAACGGAACAACGCTTTCAGGACCTTCGATTTTTTTGATACAACCTACTACCCCATTTGCGTATAGCCTTCCCGATGTTTCAAAGAGGATGTATTTTGTTGAAAGAATTGGTATGTCCAGTTCTTCGGCCAGTGCTATCGTTTCATCAGGGGGAATCTTCCCCCTGACTATAAGAATTGCCGAATTATCCACGATGCTCGCGATCCTTACAATTTGTGGATTCGTAAGTCCGGTAATCATTATGCTACCCGGTTTTGCAAAGGCTAAGACATCGCTCATCAGGTCCGCACTGAATGCGGTTTTTACTTCTGTGTCTAAGTATCTTTCGCCCGTCAAGACCTTGGCATCCAATAAATACGCTATCTCGCTAAGAGTCATTCCGTCTTACCTTTCCTGTAAAGAGAAGAAAACGGGTCCCCTGATCGTTCATATAATATGTTTCTGCTTAATATGACATAAGCAAGGAAGCAGAACTTAATATTTACCCTTATTCCCTTATGGACACTAAATATCAGCTCTATCTTTCAAGACCCAGCTCTCCTTTTTTGTCTATTCTTCTACGGTCAACAAAAAATATTAAGCTCTCTAATTCACAGGCCATATCAACGTCGGAGATAAAAACATCATCTTTTGTTCTTAAAGCGACCGGTGCAAAATTCAAGATTCCTTTTATGCCTGCATTCATAAGTTTGTCTGCTACATGTTGAGCTACATCAGGGAGCGTTGCAATTATTGCGATTTCTATGTCGTCTTTACTAATAACCTCAGCCAGATTTTCTACGCTGTGAATTTTGACCCCGTAAATCTTTTTACCGATCTTATTGCTGTCAATATCGAAAGCACAGGCAATCTTAAGATTAAAGTTGGAAAAGCCTTCAAATGCTAAAAGAACGCTCCCCAAACTTCCCACTCCGACTAAAGCTACTCTCCATCTCTTATCTATACCTAGAATAGATTCTAACTCACTTATTAACCTCTCAATTTCATACCCTACCCCACGTTTACCAAATTCACCAAAATAGGAAAGGTCTCTTCTGAATTGTTCGGGAGAAACATTTGAGAATTTTGATATTTCACCTGATGAGATAACCGCTAAGTTACTTTCCTTAAATTTTCTTAAGTTTCTAAGGTAGAGACTAAGCCTTCTAATTGTTTCTGCAGAAAAGCACTTTTTTTTGGTGCAGATTGTATGCTGTGATAACTTTTTCACCTTGTTCATCCTTTCACAAGCTCATAACAAACGAATAAATCCATGTCAAGTAAAAAAATATTACAGTATCAAATTTCATGTTTTTTCCTTGACAATTCAGATTGTATTGATTAAGGGGAAGGTGACTCTTGGTCATACTCTGACCTTTGTTTAGATATCACAACTGGCGGTGAATATGAAACCAGTTAAAATAAAAGTGGAAACGGGAGTATAAAAGTGGTGCCTGGGGAACGTAGAAAGAGAGAAAAGGAGCAGAGAAGGCGGCTCATTCTCAGAGCTGCCAGAAAATTGTTTTTTAAGCGGGGGTACAATCCAGTCACTGTTTCAGATATCGCGAAAAAGGTTGAATTGAGCAAAGGTGCGATCTATATCTATTTCAGCAGTAAAGAAGAGATATGCGCTCAGGTACTGCTGGATGATGTTGAGAGATTCCACGGCGAGGTGCTTCCAATATTCGATACAGGGGCAGACGCATCAGAAATATTTATCGGATTTGCCCACATGTATGTGGATTTTTTCCTGAAAGACCGGGAACTGTTCAGGATGGTGATGAATTTCATGCTGCATGCCAATAATATGAACCTGCCAGATGATACAAATAAGAGGATTATCAAGGAAACAAACAAGGCAGTCTCTGTTACTGAGAATATATTTCAATACGGGATTGACAGAGGGGAATTTATTCTCAGAAGAGAAGATGTAAGGACCATGAGGAATGCTTTCTGGGGGCTGCTTAACGGGATAATCTCACTTCATCTTTTTATAGGCAGGGAGTCAACCAGAGAAGATAGGATACGCTCCAACGTTAATAAGTCTTTGAGCATTTTCATAGAGGGTCTAAAAAAAACTGGATAAGGAGGGAGCAGTGTTATGGGGAATACATTGGTTAACAAGAGGGATCAGAGGTTCATTTTGTTTGAGCAGCTGGGTATTGAGGATCTTTTCGATGCCGAGAAGTATGAGGACTACTCGCAGGAAGTGGTTGAGATGATGCTGAACGAGGCGGAGAAGATGGCTGTGGATGTTATTCTTCCTACTTACGATGTCGGCGACAG
>CAZRUU010000143.1:0-4110 GCA_964603235.1 uncultured Syntrophaceae bacterium
CCAAAATCAGGTGTAACCCTGATACAGAAAGAAAGGAAGCTGAAATCCAACAGACTACCACTGGCCAGAAACCCGCTTTGATGGAGCTCAGCGGTAACTTCATGGCATGTGTATCGTCTAGCCTGTCGTTTTCCAAGGACATAACTGGTATCAGGTATATCAATTGTAAAACAATCTCTGTTGATATTTAACAGCTTTACCGGCACTAATATTACCGACAAACCGTCATCAATTACCAGATTCAGGAAACGATGGTGCTCAAAACTTGTTGTGTTTTCCTTAGACCATTGACAGGTTATCGTTTCTCCCGCGCATGGTTCAGGGTGCGCGCTTACAAATATATCCTCCTCATACATGGGATCCTTCAGGTGCACCCATATCTGCCCACCAGTAAAATGAATGTAGTTTAAGGTATTTATAAGCCTTTTTTTGTTTATGCTGCTGGCGGATTTAGGAGGCCGGGTCAGATCCTGATGCTCGAACAGGTATGGTGAGGGAATAAAATTTTCCCCTGCGGATTTGGTTATGCCCCCAGTATCAGCGAATAAACCCTTTTTCGTGAGCATTTTGTCTGGCCTCGTCTATTTTTCGCTCTTTGTACCAGATGGTGGAAACACAGGGTCTGTACGTTCAGGTCATATACCGCTGATTTTTGCTTCAGTCTCTCAAGCAGTCTTTGTTATCATTGGTAAGACCTTCATGCAGGATATTACTTGCTTTTCTGATGTAAAACTTTATCCATCTGGAATAATCTCCCGGTATCGGAGCAAGACGGACTCAATCTTGCAGGGATGTTAAAAACTTAATTTACGGATTCTTTCAGCTTTTTAGAACATTTGAAAGTGACTACCCTGCGGGCATCCAGCATCAGCGAGTCACCCGTTTGAGGGTTTCGTCCCTTTCTGGGATTTTTCGAGTTGACCGACCACTTTCCGAATCCGGATATGAGGACATCATTCCCCCCCTCCAACTCTTCTTTCATCAGTTCAAACATGTTTTCTACAGCCCTGCCGCACTTTTCTTTAGGAAGGTCGGTGTTGGAATACAAGATTTTTACCAGATTTGCTTTTGTAATAGTCATAAATGTTATACCTTTCTGTTTTTCTTATTTAAAGTGGTCCTATTAATCCCTCCCTGAGAGGTCAGGAAAGAACAGTGCTCCTCTGTTTTGCTATGCTTGTAGTATCTTGCCGATAGTCATTATCTCAGCTTCTTTTGTCCCTTCGTAGAGCTCAAGTATTTTGGCATCTCTGTACCACTTTTGCACCTTGTATTCTTCAATATAACCGTAACCTCCGTGTATTTCGACGGCGGCGTTGGCACAGAATACGGCGGTTTCCCCCCCGAAATATTTGGCCATTGCCCCTACGTGATAATCGGGGTTTCCGGAATCGACCGACCACGCGGCCTTGTAGACCAGGTTACGCAGGGCCTCTATCCTGACAGCCATTTTTGTCAACTTCTGCATGGTGATCTGGAAAGCGCCAAGAGGTTTGCCGAAAGCGGTTCTTTCTTTTGCATATTTCACAGCTTCGTCCAGACATCCCTGAGAAAGTCCAAGGGCCTGAGCAGATACCAGTATCCGCGTTATATCAAAGAAATGCATCAATTGATAGAACCCTTTTCCCTCTTCACCTATCAGATTTTCCTGTGGTACCCTGACATCTTCCAATGAAACCTCCGCGGTATCACTTGCCCGGATCCCCATCTTTCCATGGATTTTGGTCCTTGTAACACCTGGTGCGTCAGCCGGCACAATAATCTGACTGAATTTGTGATGTGTCTTGGCGTCAGGGTTTGTTATGCACTGGCATACCATCCAGTCACAGACGGTTCCATTTGTGATGAACATCTTGTTGCCATTGATTATGTAATCATTACCATTCTTTACAGCTCTTGTTCCATATCCGGCGACATCTGTTCCCGCATTCGGTTCCGTGAAGGCTCCCGCGCTAACCTGCTCGCCGCTGCATACCGGAGGCAGGTATCGCTGTTTCTGTTCTTCTGTGCCGAAATAGTAGACTGCCTCGCATCCAAATCCAGCAGCGGTTATATTGAGACCTATGCCCATGTCAACCCTGGAAAGTTGCTCCGTTACCAGAGTATTTCCAAGAATTCCAACACCTGATCCACCATATTCTTCGGGAACCCACGCACATACAAGGCCGTTTTCCGCCCCCTTTTTTCGAAGTTCGGGTGTATATTTTTCTTCCCGGTCACATTCCTCAGAGACAGGAGCTATCTCCGCCTGGGCGAACCTATAGCTCATATCCTGTAACATCTTCATTTCTTCCGGCAATTTAAAATCCATGTTTTTCCTCCCCGTTTTTGTACCATACTGTGTGGCAACAGTGCCAAGCATCTATGCCGCTATGGTGTGTACAAATTTTGTAAATACTTAGTATGGAGTTTCCATATATTTTTAACTGGTTCTTGTCAATAATTATGATGACTTAAAAAACATTCCTGTTTTCAGCTGTAGTCATACACGCCTTTTCCTGTTTTCCTGCCGTATCGCCGTGCCCTTACCAGTTGTTTTAATAGGGGAGCAGGCCTGTATTTATCACCAAGCTCTTCGTGGAGTCCTTTTATGACATGGAGAAGTGTGTCGAGGCCAACAAGATCGGAGAGCGCCAGGGGCCCGATCGGGTGGTTGCAGCCCAATACCATTCCCTTGTCTATGTCTTCCGCGCTTGCGATTCCTTCGCCCAAGGTGTAGAATGCTTCATTCAGCATGGTGCACAGGATCCTGTTTACGGCAAAGGCGGGCGCTTCCTTTACAATGATGACCTCCTTGCCGATCTTTTCCCCCCAGCCCTTCGCGATTTTCAGAGTTTCGTCGGATGTTTCGTAGCCTCGTATGATTTCCAGAAGGCGCATGACCGGCACGGGATTAAAGAAATGGGTCCCTATGAATTTATCCGGCCTTTTTGTAATGGCCGCCATCTCTGTGATACTGAGACCGGATGTATTGGTGAAAAAGAGGCAGTGGTCCGGCACGATCTCTTCCAGTTCGGCGTACACCTTCTTTTTGACATCCATTACCTCTATAATCACTTCAACCACTATATCGGCGTTGCTCGCCGCTTCTTTCATATCAAGGGTGGGCGTAAGCCTTCCGATAATGGCATCCATCTCTTCCGGCTCCATCTTCCCCTTCGATACGCCCCGGGCGAGGTTTTTCTGTATCGTGTCCATTCCCCCGTCGATAAAGCGCTGTTCTATGTCCCTCATGGAGACATCATAACCCGCCTGTGCGCAGACCTGGGCGATGCCGCTTCCCATCAGGCCTGCCCCCAAGACACATATCTTCTTTATTTCCATTCTTCTTTTCCCTCCTGTATGATTTATTTCCTGTAACTACTCTCAGGTATCACATGCCAATCGGTGCTTTTATGGTATGGGCAGAGATTGAAGTTGCCCTAACCCACTGTTTTAGATATTTACCCCCTATGCACATTCCTATTATATGAGCAGTTGTTGTGTCAATATCTCAATTTTTACACAAAAAGGTGGAATACGAGTTCCCGGCATATCGGTTGCTGTTTGTATTAGATTGAAATTAAAGCAGTAATGCGAATATCCGGGGTGCTTGATGGAAATAAAAAAAATACAAAAAAATACTTGACAAAGGTGCGAAAGGTAAGGTAGAGGGGAACCTATGGTAATAGTCGGTATTAGCGAAACTACTGATATGAATGCCCGGTAAGGACGTTCTGAAATTAGAGGGTACTGTTTATGGTTATAATAGAAGGAAAGACATACTACACGACTGCTGATGCGGCGAAGACTCTCGGTGTTTCCGCCAAAACGATAAGGAGTTATATAGACAAGGGCATTATCCCGGATCCCCCCGAGATTCAATACGGTTTGCGCACCTTGAAACACTTCCCCCGGGATTATATGGAAGAGGCTAAAAAGCTCCTCGATAATTATCGTCATAAGAAGAGGGCTCTAAAAAAAGATAAACAGTTACTCATGTTTTGATGAACTACCTCATGCGTTGAAGCATCGGTTTGTAGTTAGTTGGGTTTTTATTAGATAGCCAGATGGAGGCTTTGATACCTTGTCTTCTCCAAAAGATATTTCTTCTACTGAAAAACTGCTTGA
>CAZRUU010000144.1:0-4102 GCA_964603235.1 uncultured Syntrophaceae bacterium
ATGTAGATTTTCCTCTCTGGATGATTCATTCCCTGGACAGGGAAGCCAAAAGGCTCGGTGTCCCCCGCCAGTCTTTGATCAAAGTACTCATCTCTCAGCACCTTGAAAAAGATAGGGGGTCACATCTTAAATATTAAGTATTGACAGGCGGAGTTTGAAGGCAGTAGGCCGCTTTACCATCGTGATCCATGCCTATTGCCTCATGACCACCCACTACCACCTCATCGTGGAGACGCCCGAATTCCAACATCAGCAGTGCCATTCAGTGGCTCAACGTAAGCTATGCCACGTATTATAATCGCAAACACCATCTATGGATGCGAGGCAGCGATGATCACGGGAAAAGGGGTGAAGAACAACCAAGCTCGGGAACATGCGATATATCTTTCTCGTGAACTCTGCGGTGTCACCAATGCCACAGAGGAAGAAAGACAGAAATGGGATGCAAACGGAGATGGGAAAATAGGGTTAGAAGAGGCCATTAGAGCGTTACGAATAGTGGCAGGGCAAAGAAACAATTCACCCCGTTGCACACGGTGGAGGTCCCGAAATGAATAAAAGGGCGCTGTCCCTATTAATACTATTAATCCTAATATCCGGCATTTTCTGCCTGATACTCATTTATTGTCTTCATAACTCTTCAGTACCTGAATACAGCCCTAAAAACATTTCGCGCTATAGACAACACCCCGGACTTCGACATGAAATCAGGGGATTCAAATTCAACAGCGTCCAAGAGGGCAAAAGAAACATTTCCATCAAAGCGGACAGGTTCAGCATTGGAAAGAAGAAGCTTGGTTTTTTAAGTTTTGGTCTGATGAATGAGGCCAAATTCGAAAACGCTGTTATTCATATCTATGGAAGGAGCAAGCCAAAGGCCGGAGATCGGGTGTCAGAGAGCAGAGATAACGGCTTAACATTTAAGAATGTATTTTCAAAAGATGCTTTGCCATCCTTTCAAACAAAGAAAATCTCATCTGTTGTAATGGAACCGGTTTCTGTGGTACTTCATGACGAACAAACTTCGGTAACCAGGATATCAGCGGATTCGGCGATATTAGATTTGTCTCATAGTTGCATCCTTTTCAAAGGAAACGTCAGGGTAGTCTCCGGCGACAGTATTCTGACTACAAGCCGGCTCAACCTGTTTCCCGAGGGTGCGGCTATAAGATGCGACCGGCACTTTATCCTGAAGACACCTGAAAAAGAGTTCGAAGGAAAACGGCTGGTCTCCGATATATTCTTGAACCCGGCTTCCTCGATCAAAACAGGCCAGCGGTTTTGATATATTGGTATTGTAGTTTTGTTTATTATTTGGTAGTAAGTTGAAAAGGTAGAGGGTGCTCCCCGCTGCTCTGATATAAAGATTGATAATCTCATTGGAAACTCTGCAACTGTCACCCTTGGTAAATCCGGAATTTAGATATATCAAAGAGATACAAATTAGCTGGACATCTCCCGGACTCGATCCGGGATCTACCGATGTGGCAGCTTTTTGCGAGAGCGTCAAAATCAGGAGGTCGATCGATGAAGAAAAAAATATTTAAGCTTTCAGCTATTTTTTGCCTGTCCGTATTCTTTTTCTCTTTAACCATCCCATCCCATGCTTCTGTTGCCGATGGTCGCGCCTCGCTTTTCAATGACGGCAGTCCGACGTATTCCGGCATACTTGCAGCAAACGAACAATTCGAGGCGGCAGTTACAGACAATCCTTTAGATCAGGAGGCCAATCTCTTCTACGCGATCACACGCATCCTCGCTTCCGGACTGGAAGAGGGCGGGGCCGCGGAGCTCGAAACAGTGAGGGATCTGCTTGAGGCCTTTGGAGTTTCTCGAAACGATGTTGACCTCGTTGATACAGACGTTCCATTCAATGATCCCCCCTTAATGTATGATGAATATGATCCGCCCGAGACGATGCCCGGCGGCGAAGATGTGCGGGCGTTTTTGGCAGGTCCGTTTGTGACGCTGCTGGATGCGGCCATTGCCAATCTTGGTAAGATTGGGAGCGGCTTCACCACGATTTTGACTACTGTTGAAACAGGCGACGACTATGATATTGAGGTCGACTACGGCGATGTCCTGCTGCTCAAGTCAGCCCTTTATATGCTGAAATCCACGATCCTTATCGCGACTGCGTATGACCTCGATGTTAATCTCCGTGAGTTAATAGTCTTTGGAAATGCGGGTGTTCTCCAGTTTCAGCGAGACCTTCTGGTCCAGTATCCTTATTTGTTCAGTCTGCGCACAGCGGATGGGGCTGCGTCTCTCTCCTATGCAAAAACAGCCCTCCTTGCCGGAATTGATGGATACGATGCTGCTCTCACCTTTATTGGAAATAAATCTGATCCCCGGACAAATAATCTTTTTTATCTTGAGCCAGGTGAAGACCAACGGGAAGCAGAGTTTCTTTTAACGCAGCTCACAGAACTGAAAACCTCTTTAGGCGGAAACCGGGCCGCTGTATTTACAACAATTTATGAGGAATGGCTGTTTACCGATACCTCTACCGATACCGAACTTTACCTTAGAGCCGATATAGAAAAAGATGTAAACGAAAATTTTGTATCGGGTGATTACTGGGGCTTAAGTGGTTGTGACTTTATAAGCTGTGGCGGCTGGGTTGAAGGTATATCAATTGTTGGTGGGGGCCAAAGTAATATAACACTTGCCTACGGGGGCTGGTTTTCGGGTTCGGCAACATTTACAGGCGAAACCAATTCTGCGGGGACATCCATAGAAGGAACATACAAGGAATATAATAATTTAGGCGTAGAAACAGGAAGCGGTACCTTTACCGCCTTGCGCCAGAGCCAGGAAATAGAGACCGAGACCATCGATTTCAACTGTATTTTCGGCAGTGCAACCAAAACAGAACTCGACATCAGGGCGATCCTCCCACAATTTGATCAATATGGCGAACCCATTGCAGACACGTTCCCTGTCCCTGTTCTGAACGGTATTCTGCCGGAGTTTACAACCAATCAGGATTTGACCGATGAGATGGGGTTGCAGCCGGCGGCCGTTAACACGTCCTCAATCTCCGGCACGATCACCTGCTCTGCCTACAGTGAGCCCGGCAACATATTTGTCTGGGCATACGATGGGCCGGACTGGCGCTTTGCTCATCGGCTCGGAGGCGCGGTCGCCGAGGCCAGTGGAGACTATACAATCGAAGGCCTCGCTGTAGGGGCAAATGTCTATCTCTTTGCCAGATGGGATGCGGACGACAATGGCATCAAGACATTCGGGGATTATTGGGGCAGAAAAATCGAATCTGTTGAGGTGACAAGCGGGGGGACTCCCGATGTCGATTTCTCGACCGATACCCCGATTGATAATTCCTATATCATGACAAAACCGGGTCTATACAGGGTGTTCGGAAGCAATACCTATACCATCCCAAACCCACAATATTACTACGGTCCGTGGAACCCGAATGAGATTGACTGGGGAAGCGGCTGGACCTTTATAGGCGTAGGCGAATCAAATAAGACAGAGACATTTAATGCTACTCAGTATTACAAAACCATACTGATGATCTGGCACGAAGGCTCTTCATTTAACTTTGACGCTATCGAAGATCTGACGGCAAATACCGCCTTTGCGACCAATGCTGATGGGACGTCATGCGTATATAGCTGGTTAGCTTCCGGCCTCAGAAACTTCGATACCGATCAATGGACAGAACCCTCTTATTTCAAGGGGCATCCGGACGGATTATATGTCAATACGGCCGAATGGTATGGCTTTAATCTATTTCCCATGCCCGATGACACGGTTGACAACAACACATCGAGGGATATTAAAATAACACTCATACTTAAAGGGGATGTCGATGGAGACGGTGATGTCGATCTCGGCGACGCGATCCTTGCCCTGAAGGTAGTTGCAGGTCTTAGCCCTGACGGAATTAATCTGAACGCGGATGTGAACGGAGACGGCAGGATCGGTCTTGCAGAAGTGATCTATGCCATACAGCACGCCGCCGGGCTGGAATAAAAGGGCGCTGTCCCTGTTTTCTGTCAGGCCATTCCTATTTTAACCAAAACAGCTTGCTTTTTAGCTTATCGTGTGGCATGCCAATTGGTAGATTTTTTGT
>CAZRUU010000145.1:0-4023 GCA_964603235.1 uncultured Syntrophaceae bacterium
GAACAAATTGCAGAAGATAAGAAAGAGGCACCAAAGGTTTGACCAATACAAATTGGCGGCAGCGAACCAATTGCTGTACCGGGTCGTGAGAGCTGGACTTTTAACCAGCCTCTATTGAAAGCAGTATCACAGCCACATGGAGGTGTTGAGATGGATGAGCGTAAACGGCAAAAATCTGGTACATCCGGCATATATCAACCTATCGAAATAGAAGAAGTCACCATGCCACTTTTTCTCACTCGGGCATCGGAAAGGTTTCCAAATCGGACGGCACTTCAGTTTCTCGGAAAAGACATAACATATGCCGAACTGGAGAAACTGGTGAACCAGTTCGCCAACGCCCTTGTTGGAATCGGCGTAAAGGCCGGTGATCGAGTCGCACTGTTGATGCCCAATATCCCCCAAATTACCATTGCATATTACGGCATTTGGAGAATGGGCGGTGTTCCAGTTCCCAATAACCCGCTTTACACAGACAGAGAGCTTGAGCATCAATTCAATGACTCGGGTGCTACGGTCCTGGTAACGATGGATCTCCTCGCACCTCGGATGCTGGCCCTCAAGAACCGAACGCAAATAAAGACGATAATCAGCGCTCATATCAACGATTACCTTCCATTTCCAGAAAAACAGCTATTTCCCGTACTGAAAAAGAATATGTATTTAAAATATAAAAAGGCCACGGGATATTACCAATTCAAAGATCTTATCAAAGGCGCCTCTTCAAAAAACCCAGACCATTCAGTGGACTGGAATGATCTGGCTTCCATTTTTTACACCGGCGGCACGACAGGCCGTTCCAAGGGCGTTATCCTGCCGCACGCATGTGTCTCTTCCATGACCCAGAACCTTAAGGCGTATTTCTCCGATTTCAGAGAAGGCGGTGAAGAAAAGATTCTTGCCATTTATCCGTTTTTTCATGTTGCGGGTTTCACGGCGGTGATGAATCTGTGCGTTCTAAATGCCTGGACGGCAATCTTGATTCCCAGACCAGAGCCCCAGGCGGTACTGGATATGATGGTAAAGTATAAACCATCCCTCGTTCCCGCAGTGCCTAGCATATATGTCGGGCTCTTAAGCCTCCCCGATTTCCAGAAGCATGATTTTTCATTTGTCAAAGGCTTCCTCACCGGTGCTGCGCCCATGGCCCAGGATACCGTTCGAGAGCTCGCGGCGGCAACGGGCATTGACATCGAGGAAAACACGACCATCGTGGAAGCATATGGCATGACTGAATTTGTCATTGCCAGCATGGTGCCTTGGAAGGGAAAATTGAAACTGGGCAGTGTGGGAACCCCCCTCCCCAACACGGAAATCAAGATTGTGGATCTGGATGAAGGTAACAAGGAGATGCCTGTAGGGGAAGAGGGCGAGATCATCTTAAGAGGTCCCCAGATGTTCGCGGGTTATTACAACCAGCCAAAAGAAACGGAAAACGCCATCCGGGACGGCTGGCTCTATTCCGGCGATATCGGGAAAATAGATGAGGATGGCTACCTGTATATCTTGGACCGGAAGAAAGATATGATCCTCGCCGGCGGTTACAATATCTATCCAAGAGAAATCGATGAGGTGCTGTTTGAACACCCGAAGGTCCTGGAAGCATGTGTCGTCGGAGTACCGGATCAATATCGGGGTGAGACGGTAAAGGCCTTTGTGGTCCCCAAACCGGGGGAGACAGTTACAGAAGATGAACTGGACGCCTACTGCCGAAAGTCACTGGCCGCATACAAGGTCCCAAAGGTTTATGAGTTTACAGACAGTCTTCCAAAGTCCACAGTGGGTAAAATACTCAGGAGAGAGCTCAATGATGTGGACCCAAAAGAGGACGAAAAATAAGTGTCGTATTGGAAACTTATGTTTACTCAAGTTAGATAGGGTGTTGCTTCGCCCTCTTTATTCGAAGGTTTATATGAAAACAACTACAATATTTTGTGGGGAACGGGCCCTACATTGCTGAGAATTGATGGACTGAATTCCCCTTATCATACAGCTATTTTCATCCTTCGTTGTGAGCGCGATGCGCTCATGCGGTTTATAAAAATATAAGGATTCAAACAGGTGAAGGGAGGAAGAAATGGAAGAAAGGTTCTGGCACAAATCTTATCCGCCGGGGGTCAAAAGGAGCATTGATTACAAGGAAATCACCATCCCTGCTGCCCTGAACAGATCAGCCTCTAAATTTCCCGGAAATGTTGCCCTGAACTATATGGGCAAAAAAATTACTTTTGAAAATTTTGACGGTCTGGTAAATCGTTTTGCCCGGGCGCTTGCAGCGCTTGGCGTAGGGGAGGGAGACAAGGTGGCCATGGTCCTTCCGAATATTCCGCAGACGTTCATTGCCACATTAGCGATTATGCGCATCGGTGCCGTCGCGGTCCAGAATAACCCCCTTTATACGGAAAGGGAGCTGGAGCACCAATTTAACAACTCGGATGCAAAAATAGCCATCACCCTGACGCTTTTATTGCCGAGAATATTAAATGTAATGCCCAAGACAAAAATAGAAAAGGTGATCGTTTGTCATATTCATTCTTTTCTCCCCTTTCCCAAGAAACAGCTTTTCCCTTTTGTCAAAAAGGAGATGTTTAAAAAAGTTGACCCGACGGAAAATATTCTAATTTTCAAAGATTTGATAAAAAAATATTCCGATGAACCCGTCGAGGATAGGAGCCGGTGGGAAAACCTTGCAGCGATCATATACACCGGAGGGACAACGGGTGCAAGCAAGGGCGTTATGCTGTCCCATAAAAACATCAGTGTCAGTGTCCAGCAATTTGACGAATGGTGGGTTGGACTAAAGCCCGGTCGGGAGTCTATGGTCGGAACCTTCCCCATATTTCATTCTGCCGGTTTTACGACGACCATGAACTTCATGATATGGAAAGCTTGGGAACATCTGATTGTTGTAAGGCCTGAGCCAAGTACGATCATACCGCTGTTGAAAAAGCATAAGCCGATTTTCCTACCCGGTGTGCCCACAATTTTTATTAGCCTGCTCGCTGATCCCGAGTTCAGAAAACTTGACCTCTCATATATCAAGGCATTCATATCCGGGGGCGCCCCCCTTGCCAAGGATACCATCAGGGAATTGAAAGATCTCACAGGTTCCACGATCATTGAGGTCTACGGATCGACAGAGACTGCACCGTTAATCGCTGCCAATCCGTTGGGAGGAGAGATAAAACCCGGAACCGTCGGCTTACCTGCCCCGGATACAGATATCAAAATTGTGGACTCATCGACAGGTGAAAAAAGATGTGAGATTGGAGAAGCGGGAGAGATACTTGTCAAAGGCCCTCAGGTCATGATGGGATATTGTAAAAATAAGGAAGAGACTGAGAAAATCCTCAAGGGGGGGTGGTATCATACTGGCGATATCGGGTTTTTCGACAAAGATGGCTATCTGACCCTTGTCGACAGGAAGAAAGATCTTATTATTGCAAGCGGGTATAACATCTCTCCTGTTGAAATAGACAATGTCCTTTTCGATCACCCGGAGATACTTGAGGCCTGCGTAGTGGGGGTGCCGGACCCGTATCGCGGTGAGACGGTAAAGGCATTTATCGTTGTTAAGGAGGGGGGGGCTCTCACCGAAGAAGATGTCGTTAATTATTGTAAAGAGAATCTTGCGCTCTACAAAGTCCCTAAATTAATCGAATTTATGGACGAACTCCCTAAAAGTGTTGTTGGGAAGACACTTCGGAGGGAACTCCGGAAGATGGAACTTGAAAAAATAGAGAAAAAGAAAGTGTGATTTTAAGAACGGTTGCTGTTTTAGCTGCAGTTGCCTTCGATATGAGAAAAACTTAAATGGGGGTCGGACCAAGATAACATACACAGCATGGACACGTTTGTTTGTACGAGTTTCAATAAACGGCGATGATTAAGAACAGATAAAACAAAAAGCAATATAGAATTTTGTGATAGCAAAATAGGGTCTGATCAAGATAATTAATCGGGGATAAAGATAAAGGGGTCAAGTCTACGTTTGACTCTTGTAGCTGATTGCCAATTGTACTC
>CAZRUU010000146.1:0-3969 GCA_964603235.1 uncultured Syntrophaceae bacterium
TGGAGCCGATGAGCGGAATTGAACCGCTGACCTACTGATTACGAATCAGTTGCTCTACCATCTGAGCTACATCGGCTTTTTTTGCGACTTGTAAGGAAGGCTTTTTATCTTAACGTTTTCACATTGTCAAGAAATTAGCCGGGTTCCATTCGAAAATAACCATTCCAACCGCAATCACTGTGTCATCTTTAACTGTTTTTTATCCGCGTATATCGCAGCGCATTTTCGGGCTATTACATAATCTTTCTCTCTTCCTTTTTTATGTCTGCATCCTTTGCCTTGACTTTCATTGTTGTTTTGGTAGTATCTTCGCGGTGTAAGGTATATGGATGGTTGAAGAGCAGGTTATGAGATTTAGGGATGCAGGGTTGCGTTGAAAATGTTGTCAAAAGGCCAAAGATACAGAAGCTGGGTGGAAATTGATCTGGATAGTTTCAGGCATAACTGGGACGAAATAAAGAGATTAGTTGGTCCCGGTATAAAGGTTCTTCAGGTGGTGAAAGCTGATGCGTATGGTCATGGGGCGATTGAGATATCAAAGGCCGCTCTGAAAAACGGTGTTTACGCCCTCGGAGTAGCCAATGCCGATGAAGGGGTGCAGCTCAGAGTCGGTGGGATAGATGCACCCATTATGATATTAAGCCCTTCCACAGTTTATGAAATTGATGAAATCATCAAATACAATCTTATTCCCTCGGTTTCAGATATCCATTTCGCAGTCGAACTCAACAAAAAACTGATTGAAAGAAATGCGCAACTTCCCGTTCATGTTGAGATTGATACGGGGATGGGCAGGAGCGGGACCATATATGGCGACGCAATCGCCATGATCAGCAGTGTTCTCGCCCTTTCCAGCATAGTGGTGGAGGGGATATTCTCCCACCTCTCTGTCAGTGAACTGAAAGACGATGAATATAATTCTTTCCAGTGGAAACTGTTTGAGGAGATTGTAGTAGGGTTGGGAAAAAAGGGGATACACATTCCCATAAAACACATATCCAACAGCGGTGGCGTGCTCAACTTTTCCCGGTTCAATCTGGATATGGTGCGTCCCGGGATTATGACATACGGGGTATATCCCTCGTCTGATACAGTTCAAAAGGCGGATCTGATGCCGGTGATGAGTTTCAGGACGAGGATTGTCATTCTCAAGGATTTCCCCGCCGGCTACAGCATAGGGTACGGCAGGTCTCATGTCACCGAAGGTCCTGCCAGGATAGCGACGATACCGGTGGGGTATGGGGACGGGTATGGCTTTATCATGTCGAATCAGGGGCAGGTCCTTATACGAGGCGAAAGGGCACCCATTGTGGGGCGCATTTCCATGGATATGTGCACGGTGGATGTTACCCGTATACCTGAATGTGAAATAGGCGATGAAGTTGTCCTTATGGGGATGCAGGGGGAAGAGTACATTTCGGCCGGGGAGATTGCCGAAAAGTCCGGAACGATAAGCTATGAAATTCTGTGCGCGCTGGGCAAGAGGGCGCCCCGAGTGTTTGTGAATAAAGGAAAACCCGATACGGTTGAACCCAAGTTACGAAGGATTATTATACCGGGCGAGGAAAAATCCATTGCCAGGATTGATAATATGATACGCGGTTGTCTTCAGGCCAGAACCGGTGATATGGAATTTGCCGACGCGCTTTATTACGAGATGTTTGAGACCCTTTTCGGCAGGGAAAACCGTCAGCTGGAATTGAGGATGGGCTTCAGATATGATATCAGGATAAGCGATTTTCCCAATGGAGAAAAAGAATTTCGTGGCCCGAATGCGGATTATTTAAGGGTTACAACGCACATTGAGTATATAAAAACACTCAGAAACAAGTTCTTCATCATAGGCTGCGCGCAAAATGATGCGCAGCTTTCGGCGCTGTTTGAGGAGGAGAAGTGTGAATACCGATGGCTTCTGAACGGTATGGACAGCCCCTTCAGCGAAGGTGATTTCAGGGTGATCTGTGTCAGGGTCGACGGCCGGGATGTCCCCGTCATCAGCGCGGAATATACGGACCGAGGCTATGAGGTGCTGTGTGGCGGCGATGGTCTTGAGGAATGTCTGAACAGACAGGTAAAGGTGGAGATAGAGATAGAGACAAAGAAACACAAAAGCAGTAAGATGTTTTCCGTCTACCTGGCCTATCCTACAAGGGGCTTGGATATCTCATTCAATTACGAAAAGACGGGGTTGAAGAACGTGAGAGAGGTAAGTTTTTTTGCGGGAAGACACCCGTATCCGGAAATAAAGATGGAGAATGAAAAATCGATAGAATTGAACATCGGCGAAGATGAGTGGGTATTTCCTAACAGCGGAGTGACCTTCATCTGGGACCTGTAAAGTATCAAAGAATTATAACCAAGGGAAAAGAGTGTTAATGGAGTTACTGAGAGTCGGGATCATACTGGGCGGCATGTCTTCAGAAAAAGAGGTTTCATTGAACAGCGGCAGGAATGTCTATGACAACCTGGACGCTGAGAAATATGAGGGCGTCCCCATATTCATGGATAGTGAAGGGCGATTGTGGATCATCCCCTGGCAGCTGGTATCTCAGAACACCACTACCGATATCTCGGAGCATCTTGAAAGAGACGCACGGCGGATATCATACGAACAGTTGAAGGATGAAATAGATTTTGCCTTCATTTCCCTTCATGGAAAATATGGCGATGACGGATGCATCCAGGGTCTTCTGGAGATCCTGGGGATTCCCTACACCGGTCCGGGTGTTCTGGCATCCGCTTTGGGCATGGATAAGAGCGTGCAGCAGAAGATACTGAGGGCGGCGGGAATCAATGTGCCTGAGAGCATCGTGATTGAAGAAGGAGAATGGTTAACGGACAAAGATCGTGTCAAAAAAAAGATATCGGAGACCTTTGATATTCCCTTTGTTGTAAAACCGACCAGGGAAGGGTCAAGCATGGGAGTGACCATTGTAAGGAACGCGGAGATGCTTGAGAGTGGAATGACCGGTGCCTTCAAGCTGGACAGGTATGTGCTGGTCGAGGAGTATCTCAAAGGCATTGAATTTTCATGCATCGTTCTGGAAAGGGAAAGTGGGCCGAGTGTCTTGGGGGTTACAGAGATCCATCCGCAGAGTGAGTTTTACTCATACGATGATAAATATATGCCGGGAAGATGCAGCAAATTTACGCCCCCCAGGAATATTCCTGCCGATGTGGTTGATCGGATTAAAACAGATGTTATAAAGGCTTTCGAAACCTTGGGGTTCAGATCATACGGTCGTATAGACGGATTTGTCCTGGAGGATGGCAGGGTTTTGATCACAGACCCCAATTCGTCTTCAGGAATGGCGCCATCGTCTTTCTTCTTCGAACAGGCCGCGGAAGCAGGTATGTTTCCATCCATGGTAATATCCGGTCTTATAGAGGCATCAGTCAGGGTTCATGAAGAAAAGAGAGGGCCGTTATAGTCAGAAACAGTGACAAAGGATGCGGCACAACGCAGCACCGCTGAGCGGGGTTTACAAAGCTATCTGGAAAGGCAGTCTGTGAGTTTGGAACATCAGGAAAAGATAAGGGTCGGCATTATAATGGGGGGAATTTCTTCAGAGAGAGAGATCTCTCTTGAAAGCGGGAGAAATATATCCAGTAAGATAGACAGGAAAAAATATCTTCCCATACTCATATTTATGGATAGCGGCGGCTTTTTGTGGGAAATACCGCTCAAGATGTTGATGAGGAACTCTACCGGAGATATCGAATGTGATCTGAAGGATGAGGCGAAAAGGATTCCGTATGAGGATCTGAAAACTCTTGTAGATATAGTATATCTGGGACTCCACGGCAAATACGGCGAAGATGGCTGTATCCAGGGGCTTCTGGAGCTTCTGAATGTACCCTATGTGGGTTCCGGTGTTCTTGCATCAGCGCTCGGTATGGATAAATATGCCTCTAGAAAAGTCCTCGCGATGAGCGGGATAGATGTTCCCCGCACTGTGGCTGTTTCTA
>CAZRUU010000147.1:0-3953 GCA_964603235.1 uncultured Syntrophaceae bacterium
GTGGTTTCTGTTGCAACCACAGCGGGCACTTCATTATTAATCGTAATGTTGCATACTTTTCAAATTCAGTCAATTATCGCTTCCAGGAAGCTATACATAGCAATCTATGCTCTTAAGAAGTCGTAACTGCTTTGACATATCAATATTTAATTACCCCAAAGACCTCTTTGTTTGAAAGGGAAATATCTGAGTAATCTATTGCCCATGCAGAATGTCCATCCAGCGGATCGCTTCTGAATCACTGATCTTGCCAAGATAGACTTGGGTTGTCTTCAAATCCTGGTGCCTCAATATCACTTTCGATACGACCTCCAGCGGCACACCGTTTCTGCTGGCATAGGTGGCCGAGTATCTACGGAGATCATGTGGCGAAATACGGACATTCACTTTCTCGCCCAGCCGCCTAACAAGAGCCCTTGCCGTTGAATAGCATATCGGGAATGGGCGGTCATCTGATTGAAGGGCCTTATCTTTGATGTATTCCGTCAGCTTTTTTGACACATTCTCCGGCATATAGGCAAGTTCTGATTCTTTACCGGATTTTGGTTCCCGCAGGGTAATGGTTCTGTCAGAGACATCCGACACCTTTATCTTCAGCAATTCACCTATTCGCAATCCACATCTTGCCTGAAGTTCCAGGATCAAGCGATCTCTCACTATTTTCGTGTTGTAGATCATTTCATCCACCGTTTCCCGTTCGAGCACCTTGCGAAAGACCTGCTTGGGCGTTCGATAGGATTTCCTAAGCAGTGACGTGTTACAAGGATTTTTCATGTTGAGTGAACAACGGTCGATGATGAAATTATAAAAGGCTTTTAGCTGAGCATAACGAAGTCTGCGAGTGGATTTGGCAAGATCCTGTGTTAGTGTCTCCAGAAAAGTGTAGATTTCATCAGAACCAATTGAATTCAGGGCTCTTTCAGCGTAAATCCTTTCGAATCTGATAAGCAGATGATCGTAACTGTCGATGGTCCGCTGTTTATGGTTTGACTGGAGATAATTATTGAACAGCCTGATTGCCTCTTGTGTTGTCATGGTCCACCTCCTTATTCTTTGTTTTGTGAGGTCTTTGGGGCTCCCGGGAATTATATATCTCAGGTAGACCAGAGGCATAAAGAATTATGACATGAGGTAATGGGGGATTTCACATAGACTTGATAGCGCATGCAAATCTGCTGGCCAACATCAACCTTTCGAACAGGATTCAATGATATGACCAGATCAGTTTAGGTGAAGCTTTGTATTTGAACTGAGTGAATGTAGTTCATGAAAATATAGCATGAGCAGACATTGTCTCCACCTACAATTCCTCAAAACCTTTTCATGGAAAGATCAATTATTACCGATCGAAAGTCTCACCGTAATGTTCCTTGACAAGATACCATAATTGGGTTAGCAGTTTAGTGTATTCTTCCGATCTTAACTGTATTATATGCGCTTTTGAACAGCTGTAACCTGGGGGGGATTATGGTCTGATCATCCAAAGCTCTGTTTCTCAAAATGAGAGATAGGGCTTTTGTTTTTTGCATGTGACAAACTTTCCGATGCCCTCTCCAATATCTCCTGGGTCATTGGGCACTCTCACTCTTCGCTTATTGTATCGCGGTTGATCCTTTTCTCGTGCGCGCAACCGGGACAAACCGGTGGAATATATATAAGCGCCGGGGTTCTGCTCCGTCTTAGTTACCCCTGGGCAGGTACTGGTTTTTGAACAGATTCCGAAACGGTAAAATTTTCCATCACCCACCCAAACTCTCCAGACGGTAACTTGACGAATATCCATTCCGGTGCGGTCCCGTGAATTTCCAGAATCGTTCCTCTGGGAACCTGAAATGTTATTTCGTGGTTTGTGGTGGGGCCCGACCGCACATTTAGCATGGGAGGAATCACCTTTACCTGACTGATTTCCGGTGAAGCGGATTGATAGTACACGGTAGGCTTTGAAGACGCATTGTAAGGGGGATCAACCACGGTATATCCACTGGGGACTCTTTTGTAGTAGGTATTTCCGTAATAGTAATATTGGATTCCAGCGGACCAGAACGTTACGTGTCCGGATGGCAGATCTACGATAACGGCTCCGACGGGGGGTGGCTCAACGATGTATCGATCTTCAGCATACCGATAGTATCTCCTTTGGGAATAATAGTATTCAAGCCCGACGATGGTCAGCAGAGTGAACCCCAGGGGAATGAGAGGGCGGATATATGAACGAGAGTGATACCGTACGACAGGACGCGGAGGGTGGTGGCGTACAGCAGGGCGTTGAGGCTGGTGGCGTACAGCAGGGCTTGGAGGCTGGTGCCTCCTAGCAGCGTAGGCAAGTGTATCGGGCATGAGAGTTGTGCAGGCAAAAGTGACCGCAAGGGTCACCGCAAAGAATCTGCGCGTGTAGCGTGTATTGTTTTGCATTTTTTCATATCCCCTTTTTCGTTGATATTTATATAGTCGCTCGATTGTTTCAAAAAGTTACAGGTAATATATGTCAACCGCCAATTCTCTGTTCAAAAATAATCCCATTCCACTATTCAATCTTTCACCTACGAGTCCTCAAAATCGTTTCAGGAGAAAAACAACGATTACCGATTGAAAGCCTCACTATAATATTCCTTGACAAGATATCACAATAGAGTTAGTCCTCTAGCAGTATATTTTACTGATCTTGAATGCATCATGCGTGCCTTTGAACGGCTGCAACCAAGGAGTGATTATGGTCTAATTATCTACAGCCCTGTTTCTCAAAATGAAAGATAGAGCTTTTTTGTATTCAGCTTAATATAGAAACTATATAAATACTGTGAGCATTTAATAATTCTATATGAAAATCGAAACTATCATAATTGATGACTGGAAGAAACACTCACGGCAATGGCAAAATATCGGCCCTCCGTTGCGACCACAGGAGGAGGATATCACTTTTCTTAGAAACACCATTGTTATCCCGTCGGATTTTTCAAAAAGCAAATATGACATTCTACTGCTGGGGGTCACCCCCGAGCTAGTAGCCCTGCCTTGGCCGACCAGCAGCCATATGCTAGCCGTCGATAAATCCCGGGCCATGATCCAACAATTGTGGAGGCCTAATCCCGCCATCCGATCCCACGCTGTTCGGAGCGACTGGTTCCAACTCCCGGTGGGCGATGAGAACTTCGATCTGATTCTCGGAGATTGTTGCATGACTCTGATGCACCCCGAACAGGACAGGCCCCGTTTTTTGAAAGAACTACGAAGGGTCCTACGACCGGGGGGGCGTCTGGCGTTGCGGCTTTTTGTGCGGCCGGAGATTTCGGAAACCCCGGAGAATGTTTTTGATGATCTATGGAATAACAGAATCGGTAACTTTCACATCTTCAGATGGCGACTGCTCATGGCTTTGCATGGTTCTTCGCACGAAGGTGTTTTAATTTCGAGGGCTTGGGACTACTGGCAACAGTCTGTATTGAATAACGACCAGATCGTCGCCTGCACCGGCTGGGATCCGGTAATAATTGCCACAATGGAGGTTTACCGAGATTCTACCTCCCGGTATTTCTTCCTGACCCTTGAGCAAAGTCGTAACATCTTGGGGCACTTCCTGACAGAGAGAGACGTTCAGACACCGACCTACGAACTCGGGTGTTGTTGTTCGACGGTTATCTACTCTTCCTCTTGAAACGCACTCCATCTCCAGCATGGTAAAAAAACTCGGAGGCATATATGACTCACATAAAATCTCTGGAAATCATAATCGGTAAAACCGACAGGTGGCCAGCATCCTGCTACTTGGCTCACCTGGTGGAGGTCTGGAGACAGGTAGGGATAAACATCCGTGTCGCCTCTACGCCGTCCGATCGAGGTGCCGACCTTGGCTTCATGCATGTCGACCTCACCCACCTGCCCAGAACATATCGCGACTTCGCCAACCAATATGCATATTGCATCAATGGCAATATCGTTGATATCTCAAAAACCAG
>CAZRUU010000148.1:0-3897 GCA_964603235.1 uncultured Syntrophaceae bacterium
GTCAAGTTCCACCATATTGTGGTGCTCTGCCCTGCCGTAGAAATCAATCACATCCCTGATCGGGCCATATATCGTTCCCGTGGCCTTTACCTCGTATTCGTGCAGGGGCGCATAGGCATCCACGCCCTTTCCCTCCGGCGACACGGTTTCTTTGGGTTTATAATCCTTTACCTGGAGCCCCTCCGGCGGTGCCCCGAACAGGGCCTTCAGCTCATCCCCCAGTTCCCGGGTATATGCGCGGTAACTGAATCCGAAGGACGCCTGGCTGATCTTCCTCTCGGAGATTATCTCCAGCGCGAACTCCTCTTTTCGCTGCTCCAAGGCTTTCTCCAGAAGTTTAAAAAATCCGGCTCCGACGATAAGGTGAACCCGGTTCCCCTTGACCCCGATAAGACGCATCACCTGGCCGAACATGCCTTCGTTTTCCACATGGTGATCCTCGCCGAAGATTGCTTCACCCTGGATACCCTTCCCCTCAAGAAATCCATACACAAATCCCCTGACGAGATCGAGTGATCCCTTTACCTCTACCACCACTTCACAATATTCCTTATTCATGCCGGATACGCCTTTCTCTCCATACCTGCTTCCTCCCCGCTAAAAAAATATCAAAGTAACGAGGATGAATACGGGTATAAGAATAGGAATCGAGTATTTTATCATATATCCGAAGAAGCTGGGCATGTTTATACCAGCCTCCTCCGCGATGGATTTTACCATAAAGTTCGGTGCGTTTCCTATATATGTATTAGCCCCCATAAAAACGGCTCCCGTAGAAATCGCTTTAAGATACAGAATAAACTCCGGATTTGCCGTAGCCGCTTTCACCGCGAGTGCGCCAGGCACCATAGCCTCGGTAATGCCAAGTTTCCCCAGAGCAAGATTGAAAAAGGTAAGATATGTGGGGGCATTGTCAAGGAAGGATGACAACGCACCGGTGACCCAGAAGTAATGGTAGGATTCTTTTACAACAGACACAAGGCCTGACAGGGCACCATCATTCCCCGCCTTCAATATTACAAGCGCAGGAATAATAGTCATGAATATGCCCGCAAACAGTTTGGCAACCTCCATAATGGGAAACCAGCTGAAATCATTAGCCTCTCTCAATAGCTTTGATGTAAACACAAGGGAAAGAACCCCCATTGTTATGATACCAAGATCTCTCACTATGCTCTGATATTCCAGATTCACACCTATCACGGTGAGATGTCCCGGTTTCCAGTAACCACTTATAAGCACGAGAATGATCACGCCAGCGAGAAACACAAAGTTGATAATCCCCTCTATCTTGAGGGAAATCTTTTCTTCTACAGACCCGGCGTTTACCTGTTTCTTCTCTTTCCTGTAAAAAAGAGTATCAATAACGAAAAACATTGCTAGCAATATTCCGGAGGCGGTCAACATGTGCGGCAATATGCCTGTTGTAACCCAGAAGAATGGAACATTATGGAGAAATCCGAGAAAGAGAGGCGGATCGCCCAGCGGTGTGAGAGAGCCGCCTATATTCGCGACGAGAAATATAAAGAAACAAATAATATGTGTCTTCTTCATCCGGTCACGGTTCGCCCTGAGAACCGGACGTATCATAATCATGGCCGCCCCTGTCGTGCCCACGCATGACGCCAGAATCGTGCCTATCAGCAGCATAACTGTATTGACTATAGGGGTACCTTTCAGTGAACTGCTCACGACAATTCCTCCGGCTATCGTAAACAGTCCCCATAGGAGTATAATAAAAGGGATATAGTCTATCAGATATATATGGAGTATATGGTGCAACGCCACCTTGTGATAGGTGAAAAGAAAGGGCACAGCAAAGAGCAAAGCCCAGAAGGCAGAAATCTTCCCGAAATGGTTATGCCAAAAATGGGGTATTAGAAGCGGACACAGGGCTATAGACAAAAGGATCCCGGCAAAGGGAAGCGCCGTCCAGACAGGCAGTTCTGTCCCGATATCGTGTACGCCATGGGCATGGACCGCGGACTCTGCGGCGATAGCATAACCTTCAAAGACAAGGTTGACCAACACGCAAATCAGGGCAAATGTCAGGATATTCAATAAAAACTCTCTCGAATTCCTCACAAGTCAGCTCCTCTGCCACACAAGAAATAAGCCAAGGAAGTACCTCCCCCCCCTGGCTTGAATATTTTAGCATTCACATCCCCGGACATACAGCAAGTTGCGCAGAAAATTTCTCTACACCTTTTCTGCAACCTTAAGCCTTGCATTAGCCTTGTCCAGAGTGTTTTTTACCTTCTTGTAATCGGCATCATCTTTGTTCATCCCGGCCAATCTTGCTTCCGCCGATTCTTTGGCTTTCTGCGCTTCTTCCTTTAGTATGGATTCAGCATTCTCAATAGATTCAACAAGAACTGTTGCCTTGAGACTTGTTATCTCCACATATCCTTCACCGGCAACATAATATGTCTTCTTGTTGTCTTTCGTGTAATTGAGCTCGCCGATTTTTACAGAACTCAAGAGCGGCGCGTGACCAATCAACACCCCGAATTCGCCCTCGCTTCCCGATAATGTCACTTCCTCAACAACATCGCTGAAAGCAAGCTTTCCAGGTGTAACTATCTCTAACATCAATTCATCAGCCATCTAACAATCCTCCGGCCTAGTCTTCCGCAAGTTCAGCTGCTTTTTCTTTAACGTCTTCTATTCCTCCGACCATATAGAATGCCTGCTCGGGAAGAGCATCATGTTTCCCATCCAGGATTTCCCTGAACGCCTTTACCGTATCCGCAACCGTCACAAATTTGCCTTCGGTGCCGGTAAACTGAGCGGCGACAAAGAAGGGCTGCGAGAGGAATCGCTGGATCTTTCTCGCCCTGCTGACTGTCATTCTGTCTTCCTCGGAAAGTTCATCCATCCCAAGAATAGCAATGATGTCCTGAAGATCTTTGTATTTCTGAAGAATGATCTGGACATCTCTTGACGTCTGATAATGCTCTTCACCGATGACATTCGGGTCCAGAATACGCGACGTGGAATCAAGCGGATCGACCGCAGGGTAGATTCCCAGCTCCGCGATAGGCCTCGAGAGAACGACCGTTCCGTCAAGATGGGCAAACGTGGTGGCCGGCGCAGGATCGGTCAGGTCATCCGCGGGCACATAGACGCACTGAACCGCCGTGATGGAGCCTTTGTTTGTCGAAGTGATCCGTTCCTGCAGTTCACCGAGGTCCGTAGCCAGCGTCGGCTGATACCCGACCGCGGAGGGCATTCTTCCCAGAAGGGCCGACACCTCGGAACCTGCCTGCGTAAATCTGAATATATTATCAATAAAGAGAAGCACGTCCTGTCCCTCTTCATCCCTGAAATACTCAGCCGCCGTAAGCGCTGTAAGCGCCACACGGGACCTTGCTCCCGGGGGCTCCGTCATCTGGCCGTAGACAAGGGCCGCCTTGTCGATAACCCCAGACTCTTTCATTTCCAGATACAGGTCATTACCTTCTCTTGTTCTTTCGCCAACACCACCGAATACCGAAATACCTCCATGATGCATGGCGATATTATGAATCAGCTCCATCATAACAACCGTCTTTCCAACACCTGCGCCCCCGAACAACCCCATTTTCCCTCCACGGGGGAAGGGAACAAGAAGGTCAATAACCTTGACGCCGGTTTCAAGAACATGCACTGAAGTATCCTGCTCAAGGAACGAGGGAGCCTCACGGTGAATGGGCATGGTTTTCTCGGAGCTTATCGGCCCTAAGCCGTCAACCGGCTTCCCGATAACATTGAGTATCCTCCCAAGGCAGGCTTCCCCAACAGGCACCGTAATCGGGGCTCCCGTATCTTTCGCCTTCATACCTCTCACGAGGCCATCCGTAATCTCCATGGCGATACATCTGACCACGTTATCACCGAGATGCTGGGCAACTTCCA
>CAZRUU010000149.1:0-1300 GCA_964603235.1 uncultured Syntrophaceae bacterium
CAAGGGGTTTTGTTATAGGTATTATTGTTATTATGATTTACTATGTCCTCCAAATCGGCGGGGAGGCATTGGGTGAAACGGGCATACTTTCCCCGGCAACAGGCGCATGGATGTCAAACTTAATCCTGGGTGTCGCCGGTGTATATATGCTGGTAATGGCTGCAAAGGAAAAACCATTTATGCCTGCCTGCATCCGACATATCGGGATACGGATACTTAAATGAATATTCTCGACAGATACATTCTTAAAGAATTTATAAAGATATTCATACTGATTCTTGTTTCTCTTACAGGGCTATATCTGATTGCGGATTTTTTTGAACGTATGAGGATGTTCCTGAGTAATCACGCCACTCTGAGTCAGATAGTTTCTTATTCTTTCTTGAATATACCCATGATACTGTCACAGATGATACCGGTCGCCACTCTGCTCGGTGCTCTTCTTTCGTTCGGAATCCTGTCGAAAAGCTCTGAGATAACGGCCATGAAGGCAAATGGTGTAAGTCTTTATCGCATATCGCTTCCCATCATTATATTGTCCTTTGCAATCTGCATAACAGCGTTCCTTCTGAGCGAATTCATAACGCCATACACAAATCAGAAGGTCAAATATATTAAATTAGTGGAGATTCAGAAGAGAGAAAGACTGGGCAGCTTCAAACAAAACCAGATCTGGTACCGGGGTAAAAACGGAATTTATAACTTTTCCATGTTCGATCCTCAAACAAACACACTCAAAGGGATAAGGATCAATCTCTTTGACCGGGAGATGAACCTCTATGAAAGGATAGATGCAAAGGAGGCGAAATGGGAAGATGGCAGGTGGGTATTCAGAAACCTGCTCATAACGACCTTTCCCAAAGATGGGTTCCCTTTACTCGAAAAGATATCGTCAATGATTGTAGATCTCCCTGAATGTCCTTCGGACTTTATGACTGTTCAGAAAAGTACCGAAGAGATGGACCTCGTCGAGTTGAACAGGTTTATAAAAAAGACAAGTTCGGAGGGATACGACACCACAAAAGATCGGACAGATATGCACGGGAAGATCGCATTCCCGTTGGTAAGTGTTATTCTTGCTATATTAGGTATCTCTTTTTCATTAAGATCAGAGAGGAGTGGAGGAATCGCTCAGAGTATAGGCACGGGGATTATAATCGGGTTTTCATACTGGATTGTCTTTGCCTTCGCCATATCCTTGGGTCGCTCCGGAACCATACCGCCTGTGGTTGCGGCATGGGCCGCCAACTTCATATTCGGCATCGCAGCCCTGATTATGTTCATGCGCGTAAAGACGTAA